>NZ_LKDX01000014.1:0-91072 GCF_001401795.1 Pseudoalteromonas sp. P1-26
AATGCTTTGTTGAAGTCGAAAGATTGAGTCATGTGTCACTCCTGTTTTCTTAATATTACTGAAATGACACAGATTTCTAAACACTACCTAATAGATGAGTTATTAGAAACTGAACCTACAGGCTTAAAGAAAGGTTTACTTCATTATCTAAATAAAGCTTTAGAGCATTCACAAGTCGTCCTAAACAACTAGGCTTGCAATTTCAAGCCTTTTCATTTTAACCTAATAACACACCCGCAAAACACAACGCTGAAAACTACTTTACAGCGGAATGCCCCCCTCTAAATTGATTTACTTAACGCATGACAAAAACAGTGCATGCGCCATTTATTGAGTTATTAGCTCAGCTTATTGTGTCGGCCAAGTCTAAAAACGAGCAAATCGCTATATCACGTCGTTGCCCGTTAAAAGATTTGCCAGCACTACGCACACGCGTGAAAGAGCTATTAAACCCAGCTAACCAAAAGCCAACGCGGAAAACTCGTTTGCCTGCCTGTTACGTCCTAATTAAACAACGGTTAACTAATCTGAGGACTCAACATGGCGGCCAAAATAAGAGTTAAAGTCCCAACTGCACCTAGTTTCTTATTTCAGGAAATAGTGCCTGAAGAAATCTTTAATCTATTTAAAGACGATCCCCTTTTTCTTCTAAATATTTTTGATGAAAGAGCCTTACGCATGCTGCAAAAGCTGCGTGATAAGTTCGGCCCATGCACAGTAAATAACTGGCTATGGGGTGGTGCTAACCACTTACGTGGTTACAGACCGTTAGACTGTCCAATTGGCGCAAAGCGCAGCCAACACAAACTAGGCAAAGCCTTTGATTGTAGTTTTGAAAACTACACCGCTCAGCAAGTACGTGATTACGTATTAGCTCACCCTGAAGAATTTCCTTACATCACAGCCATCGAGGGCGATGTGAATTGGTTCCATTTCGACGTTCGCACACCTACGTGGATCGGCATTAAAGTTTTTTACCCGTAAGGACACCTCATGACACCAGAACAAGAGAACCAGCTATTTCAAGCAATCGGTGAAATTCAAGGAAGCCAAACGGCTATTCTAGACGACCTAAGAAGTATCAAGGCGGATATTCACCACAGCATAGAAAAGAGTGAAGCCCGTCAAAAGCAGATCACTGATAGCTTAAAAATAGATATCGAAAAAAGTGAGCAGCGCCAAGCTGAGACGCTTAAGACCCATGCTGAGCGATTAACAAAAGTAGAAGAAAAGCTCACAAACCAACGTGTAAAAGTGGCTGCAATGGGCGGCTCTGCGGGTTTAGCTGTTTCTTTAATTGCTTACGCTGTTAAAAGTGGGATGTTTAACTAATGGCACACCCAGCAGAAAAGAAAAACGCTTTACGTCACAGCTATGTAAACGAACTGCTTGCTTTAAGTGTTGCAGCAGTAAAGCATAGTGTTGCAGATGGCACGGCCCGCCGCTGGAAGATGGAAGCGAAAGACCAGGGCGATGATTGGGATCTTGCTCGTGCTGCAAGCCGTCGTAGTGAGGGTGCTGCAGGTGAGTTTACAACCGACTTTATCGAAGAGTTTACTATTCAAGTAAACGAAACCTTTGAGCTTTTAAAATCTGAAGAAGGTTTAGCACTTCCATTAGAGCAGCGCACTAAAGTACTTAGCTCACTCACTGATATGATGAGCAAAGTAATGAAAGTATCTGGCGGCAATAAGCGCTTAGAAAAACGCACTGTCGCTGCTGAAGTTATCAAGATTTTAGCTAAATTTGTTTCAAAACATCACCCTAACTATGCACCGCAATTAGTCGAAATTCTTACGGCATTTGGTCCTCAGCTCGATAAGGAGTTAAGCGACTAATGGCCGATTTAAATACACGTGATTTTTTAGCAGAGATAGAGCAAGTAACCAGTGCGTTACGCCGCGATATCGAAGCTAAAGAACGTCATATTGATCCAAGTCCTGAAGCTATTAGAGAGCGCAGAAAACGTGTTTTAAGCGGTGATTTTGAGTTTTTTGTATATACCTATTTCCCGCACCATATGTGGCTAGATGATGGGCAGAAACCATCTGAGTTTCAGGCTTATTTTAATAGTTGGCTACCAGAAGCATTAAAACTTAAAAACGGCTGGAAGAACTGGTTTGTTGCTCCACGTGGCGAGGGTAAAAGTACACTCAGCGTAAAAATCGCCCCTGTGTATGTTTCTGTATTGGCGCTGCTGCAAGACGCAGAGGTACGCCAAGAACTTGGGTTAGAAAAGCCACCTCTCTTTATTGATTTTGTGATCTTGTTTGGTGCTGAAACCAAAATGCCAACCAAGACCCTTGAAGTCGTTAAAACGGAGTTGTTGAACAATAACAACTTAGCCTTAGACTTTCCTGAAGTTTGCGAAAAATCGCCAGTATGGAAGTTAGGCGAGTTTGTAACGGCCCAAGGTGTACGATTTGAAAGTCGTGGTGCAGAGCAATCAGTTCGAGGTACGTTCCACGGTGCAAGCCGTCCTAAGCTGTTACTTTCTGACGATATAATTACAGATGCCGAAGCCAAGTCACCCACAGAGCGTGAGAACCGCTGGCGATTCCTTGAAGCTGCGGTGCAGTACTTAGGCCCGCCAGATGGTACCGTAAAATTCTTAGGTGTGAACACCGTTCTTAATAATGATGACCCAATTAGCCGTGCTGAAGAAGCACCAGGGCACATAGTTCACCGCTTTAAAGCAATTAAACAAATGCCTGAGCGCATGGATCTTTGGGAGCAATGTCGCGACCTCATGGTTCATGATGATAAGCGCTTTGAAAAACGCGAAGCGGCTAAAGGTATTGCTGTTGCAACAGAAGATAAGCCTTCGTTTAAGTTTTGGATCAAGAACAAACGCGCAATGCTTAAGGGTGCAAAAACAAGTTGGCCAAGTGTACGTACACTTTACGATTTAATGTGTATGTGGGCTGCTAACAAGCGCGAGTTTAACCGCGAGATGCAAGGTATTGCTAAAAGCGATGAAGAAGCGATTTTTTATCAGTTTGATTTTTGGGTTGACCGTTTACACGATTGGGTACCTTACGGTGCATGTGATCCAAGTATGGGTAAAACAGAAAAATCTGACCCAAGTGCGATACTTGTTGGCTTTTATTCAAAAGACTTACAAAAGCTGCACGTTGAATACGAAAGCCGTAAAGTGCGCGGTACCAGCCGTTTACTTAACGACATAATACGCGCTCAAAAAGAATATAACTGCTTAGTGTGGGGCTTTGAGAATAACAACGCCTTTGACTTTATGCGCAGTGAGTTTATCACCAAAGGGTTAGAGCAGGGCATTGCACTCCCTTTACGGGGTGTTACGGCCACATTACCAGCTGAAGAACGCATAGGCTCACTCGAAACATATGTGACCAATACACCTGCACAAATAGCCTTTCATTCACGCTGCCGTTTATTGCTCGACGAACTCGAAAACTGGCCAGAAAAACAAACAACACATCACTACGACTTGAGTTGTGCCTTAGCCATTTTATGGATGATATCCAGCACTGGCGCAGGCGGGATGCCAAGGGTCCGAAGCCGCAAAGTAACCAAAAAAATAGGGGGCTATCATGTTTAAGTCTAAGCCACGCATTAATTCACGGGCTTATGGTGCCCTTGTTCGTATGTTTGAACAAAATCAATTGGACCCTGGCTTTTCGTCGTTGATAACAGAGCTCCCAAACCCTGACCCAATTTTACGTAAAGCAGGTAAAAACACGGCTATTTATGAAGAAATAGCACGCGATGCACACATTATTGGTGAGCTTCGTTCATTGCGTAGCGGTTTATATAGCTTTAATACCGAGTTGGTGCCTGGTGGTACCGATGCGGCCAGTATGAAAAGCTACGAGTTAGCAAAACATTTTTTTAAGCGTAAACCGTGCAAGCATACAGAGTGGGCCGATATGGATTGGCATAACTACAGTGCTATTTTACATGGTTTCAGTGTGACGCATTTGGGCAAGTTTATTAAATGTGATGGTACGTGGCAGCCTGAATACGTTGAATCATGGCGTAATAGCCGCTTTGCTTTTAATAGTGATCACGAGCTGCTTGTTAAAACAAGAGAAAACCCGCAAGGCGAAGAAGTAGATCCGCGTCGTTGGTCGTGCGTTCGTCATATGCCTAGTGCAACAAACCCGTATGGTATTGCACTACTGAGCAGCTGCTTTTGGCCGTGGATGTTTAAGCACGGTGGCTTTAAGTTCTTTGTTCAATTCTGTGAGCGTTTTGGTGTGCCGTTCCCTGTGGGTAAATACCCAATTGGCGCAAAAGATGCTGATATAGACAGCCTTTTAAATGGACTTGCTAAGTTAGTACAAGACGGTATAGCCGCAATACCTGACGATACCAGTATTGAGGTACTTGAAAGTAAGTTATCGGGTGAGCCAATTCCTGAGCGTTTAATTAATTTCTGTAATGCTGAAATGAGTAAGGCGCTCACCAGCCAAACATTGGCCACTGAGCAAAAGAACGGCGGCGCACGTGCTGCAAGTGAAACGCATGCAAAACGCGCTGGCGATAATCAACGAGCAGATAGAGCGCTTGTTGCTTCTTATCGCAATCAGATCATTAACACTCTTCACTCTGTCAATTTTGAGGGTGGCGAGCCGCCGCAATTCATCTTTAAAGATAAGCGCGAAATTAATACCGATACGGTAAGCCGTGTTCGCGAATCTGCACGCTTGGTACCTGTAAGCACTGACTACGTGTACAAAGAGTTAGGTATTCCAAAACCTAAACCAGGTGAAGACATTCTAGAAGTACCTGATGACGGCCAAGGCATTGCCTCAACTGCTAAAAGCACTGAATTTGCTAAGTCTGATTCTTCTAGTACTGAAATTAGCGATGAGTTTGATGTGTTCGATCACGCTTCAAACGACACCATTGAAAAGATTTGGCATTTTGCCCAGGCATCAAAAGACCTGGACGAACTTAAGCAAAAAATAACCTCACAATTCCCAACTATCTCTGAGTCTGCTTTAGCACAAGTGGCTGAGCAAGCTCTGCGGTATGAGTTTATGGCGGGTATGAGCGAGGCTAATTCTAAAACTGTGGAGATAGACGATGAATAACATTCCTGAAGGTTACTTAAAAGACGGTAAAGGCAATTTGGTTGCAATTGCTAACGTTAAACAAACGGACTTGATCAAAGATGAGTTTGTACAAAAAGCCTGTGCGAAAGCACTCGAAATGCAGGAAAAATTAGCTGAGTTCAAACGTTCATTGATGGCAGAAGCTGACGACTTTATAGAGCTTTTAGCGCAAGAACATGGTGTTAGTTTAGGTGGTAAGAAAGGCAATACGCAGTTACGTTCATTCGACAATACTTTGCGCGTAAATATTCAAACGCAGGAACGTATCGAGCTTGGTCCAGAGCTATCTCTAGCTAAAAAGCTGATTGATGAGTGCCTAGATGAATGGACCGAAGGCGGCAATCAAAACATACGTGCCATTGTCAGTAAAACGTTTAATACCGATAAGCAAGGATCATTAAACCCGCAACGTATCCTTGCGTTACGCAAGCTTGAAATCACTGATGAAAGCGGTAAATGGCAGAAGGCGATGAACATCATTGCAGAGTCTGTAGGTGTTATCGATTCATGCCGTTTTATCCGTTTTTACAAGCAGGATGATAAAGGCATTGAACAAGCTATTTCACTTGATATAGCAAAGCTGTAGCGGGGCGCTTATGGCTATTTCTAAAGAGCAATGGGACAAGGTTGAAAGTGAACTTGCAGGGACTTTTGGTAGTGCTTTATTTAAATTGGGCGATCATGAAATCTCGATACAGCGTGTTAGAAAATCAGAATCTACCACTGTATTAGCTGTTTACATTGATGGCTATATAAAAGGTGAATGGTTTACTAAAGAAGCCGCTCAACCCTCATGTTTAAAACAAGTTTGGCGCAAAAGAACAATATCGATTTTTAAACCTGCGGAAAAGAAACGCATCATAAAGTCTTTTGGTAAAAGGCAAGCCAAGAAATGTTTTCCAAATCTGGATGACAAAAAAGAGTTCTTTGATTGTCACTTTACAACAGCTAAATCATTAGTTCGCCAATTCAAGCGGATCAAAGGTATCCAATTAATGCTTATTGGTGGCGTACCTTACGAGTCAATGGAGGCTTAAATGGAACCGATCACAATTGCACTTGGCCTTGCTAAGCTAACTGGCCTAGATAAAAAAATAGGTAACTGGATAGGGGGCACAAATGGTGAAGCAGTTGCTTCAAAAGTCGTTGATATAGCCCAAACCTTAACGGGGTCAGGTTCACCAGAAGAAGCGTTAAACCGTATTAAAGACTCTGAAAAATTTGCGCATGAGTTAAGAACCACATTGCTCAATCGAGAGAAAGAACTTGACGAGCTTGCGTTTAAAAATACCCAGAGTGCCCGCAATATGCAGATCCAAGCACTAAACCAAGATGATAAGTTTTCTAAACGCTTCATCTATTATTATGCGTGGTTTTGGTCAATTACGACGGCTCTATATATAGGTTTTATCACGTTTATGCCTATTCCTGAGAGCTCTACACGCTTTGCAGATACCATTTTAGGGTTTGTTTTAGGCACTGTTATAGCGTCAATATTGAATTTCTTCTTTGGTAATAGCCGTGATAACTCGCGTCGAAATGAAATTCAAGACATTCAACAGTCATTAAAAGAGCATTAAAATGGCTCTATCAGCTCCACAATATGGCGACCTTGTTAAATTCAAGGAAGCCATTTCACACTTTCAAGACAAAATTAAGCTGACAAGTGAGTCATATAAAGACTTACAGGGCTTAATTCATGCCAAAGCATTCACCGTTGCAGGTGCAACAGAAATCGAAATCCTGAATGAGCTATATACAGCAGTAGATAAAGCAATTAGTGATGGCGAGACAATATCGGACTTTAGAAAACGCTTTGATAAAATTGTTGATGATCATGGTTGGTCTTATAAAGGTAAGCGTGGCTGGCGCACTCAAGTAATTTACCAGAACAACAAAAATACAGCGCGAGCAGCAGGGCGCTGGGAACAACAGAACCGATTAAAAGAACGTAGACCTTATTTACTTTATCTCACTGCTGGTGATAGCCGAGTTAGGCCTGATCACAATAAATGGAACTATATATTACTGCCTGTAGACCATCCGTTTTGGGACACGCATTATCCACCAAATGGCTATAACTGCCGTTGTAAGGTGGTTTCACTGAATAAACGAGATATTGCACGTATGGGCTTATCGATCACAAAACCAGAGTCTGTTAATAAGTTTATGCAGTCATTCAAGGTCGTCGATGCATCAACAGGTGAAGAATTAGATAAGTTACCTGGCATAGATCTAGGTTGGGACTATAATCCAGGTAAAGCGTGGTTAGGTGCTGACATAGCAGCTGGTAAGTCAGTAGTAAAGTTATCGAAAGAACTTCAACAACTAGCGGTACCGCAATTTAATGAAGCTGTTTTGAAGTCACAGCAATATTATAAAAAGCAGGTAAATTTAAAAGCAGCTCAGATTGCACTTAAAAAGCCGGTAGTCGATGGCCAAGAATTTACGTTAGGGCACTTGCCTGCATTTTTCTTAAACGAGTTGTCACGTAAAAATGCACCTATATATAGTAGCGCTGTTACGATTAGCAGCTCGCAAATTGAAAAGCTGTTAGCAGGCCAACTTACAATTGAACAAATCCACCAGCTAATGAACGCTATTCAAAAACCAAATGCGTACACATATATAGATAACAAAATTAGAATGACGTACCAGGGCTTTATGATCACAATTGAACTGGGACCAAACTTTAATACAGTTGTAGCAGCAGAAAAGATTTAAAGATTGCTCGCTGAGAATATTTAAAGAGCGTTTAAATGGCGTTTAAAGTGCGTTTAAAGAAAAGTTAAACGATCAGAAATGATCTAATTCTAAACGTAAAATGAGCAGGAATGATCAGATAATGAGTCAGTTTGAACAGTTAGAGTCTAAAAACAAGCGTAATTCAAAAATCATGAATTTTCGGCTTGGGATTGGCAAAGGTCAGTATTTACGGGCTTTTCCAAAACACGAGGGCGAAAATCTCCATACCTCCATAATTCTAGAAATGAACAACCCCTTACAAAAAAGGGGCTAAAAAACCTTAAAATCTAACGACCAATGAACCTGATTATAAAGATAAATACATTATTTAACATAATATAAATTATAGGAAGTAAGGTATCTATACATATCTACACCTATTCTCCGTGCATGTTAAGTCCAATACTAGACGGTATCGGACATTAAGGTGGTGTTTTATCATATTATTCATTTTATTAGCGCTTGTTTCTTGAGCTTAGTTATCTCATGACTTATATTAAAACTATCAACTTGAGATGTAACGATAAGATGTAAACGATATGGAATTTGTGAAGCCGTTAGAACCTATTTTGATAATCGATGATATGCAAGATATCCGCGACTATCTAAATCAAATTTTAACTGGTCTTGGTTTTGACGATATTTTAGAAAGTCGAGATTTTGAATCAGCTAAAACCGTAATTGAAGAAAAGTCGCCTAACGTTATCTTTCTTGATATTGAACTACCTAATACTGACGGTACGGATATTCTTGAATACTTAAATGACCGCCATCCTCATACTCATGTTGTTATGTGCTCTGGCCATAATAGTCTTGAGAATGTGCAAAACACCTGGGAATTAGGTGCTAAAGGTTTTATCGCTAAACCATTCAACGCAAAAAAAGTCGACTCTGTTATGAAACGTCTAGAATTGATGGAAACCATAACAAACTAAGTAGTTTATGAATTCGACAATCCAACTCATTATAGATGACTTATCAACGGTTATTTTTGGTAAACAACAACAAATCAAACTCGCCCTTACGTGTTTATTTAGTGAAGGCCACCTGTTAATTGAAGATTTACCAGGCATGGGAAAAACCACTTTATCTCATGCACTTGCCGCAGTTCTTGGCTTGTCATATCAACGCATTCAATTCACTAGCGATTTATTACCTTCTGACATTCTTGGTACAAACATTTTTGATGCTAAAGAACATAGTTTTTCATTTCATCAAGGCCCAGTATTTAGCCAAGTTGTATTAGGAGATGAAATTAATCGTGCAGGTCCTAAAACACAAAGTGCACTGTTAGAAGCAATGGAAGAAAAACAAGTGACGGTAGATTCGGTTAAACACGCCCTACCATCACCATTTTTTGTTATTGCTACCCAAAATCCAGTGCATCAATCTGGCACTTACCCGTTACCAGAGTCACAATTAGACCGCTTTTTCATGCGTATTAGTTTAGGTTTTCCTGATAAACACGCTGAGAAAAACCTCATTTTAGGCTTAAACAATCGAAATTATGACGACTTACCTGTGCGCATTAACCCTGAGCAACTTGCTGTTATTCAAAAAGAAATTAATAAAGTAACGATCAGCAACTCGGTGGTTGATTATATCCTTGAGCTAGTTGCGTTTACTCGCCAAGATAACCATTTTGTAAACCCACTATCTCCAAGAGCCAGCATTGCGCTTGCCCGAGCTGCAAAGTCATGGGCGTATATTGAAGGTCGTGATTTTGTAATGCCTGAAGATGTACAAGCTGTTTTTCCTAGTGTGACTGATCACAGGCTTGGATTAAACGCTGGTGACAGCGGTTATGCACTTAAACATGTGCCTGTAAGCTTATAAAACATGTTTAAGCGCCCTGCTTTTATTGATCAATTTCGTCAGTCTGTTTTTAATAAGTTATTAAAAAACAAGCATAATACCAACGAAATTGAGCTTCAACATAAAACGATTTATGTATTACCCTCAAAACTTGGTGGGCAGTTTTTACTAATTGCCTTACTAAACTTTGTAATGGGCATTAACTATCAAAACAACCTGATTTTAGCCATGGCGTATTTAATGGTGGTTGTTTTGGTGTTTGCGATACTCACCGGCTATAAAAATGTGAGAGGTTTGTCGGTTAAATACCTGTCAGTAAACGAAAGTTATGCGCCAAAAGCCCCTATTGCGCGTTTTCAAATTCAAGCACAATCATACTGTGAACTTATAAAACTGATTAATGACAACCTTGAATCTGAAACTGTGTCACTACAAAGTAAAGAGAAAAAGATCGTTGAAATAGCGCTAAAATTCAGTGAACGCGGTGCATATGGCTTTGATAGAATAAAAATCATTAGCCACTTTCCATTTGGTTTGGTGTCTGTGTGGAGTTATATAGAGCCAACCGAAACGGTTTATGTTTACCCTCAGCCTATCGCCGCTGAAAAGCTTGATACTCAGCTCCATGACAATGACGAACACGATGGCGATAACGCACAAGTTAAAGCCGGTAATGATGACTTTTATCAGCTTACCCCTTTTGTGCAAGGAACAGCGCTTAATAAGGTATCGTGGAAACACTACGCTAAAACTCAGCAACTATTAACGAAAGAATTTACCAGTGACGCATCACAGGAATTAGCGCTTAATTTCAATATGTTGAGTGGCAATAATGAGCATAGATTAAGCCAGTTATGTTTTTTGGTGAACCAATTAACCGACCAACAAATGGCGTTTTCGTTAACCTTATCCAATAAATCCATAGCGAAAGGCCAAGGGGTCAACCATCAAAAAGCCTGCTTGCAAGCATTAGCGGAGTTTTAATTATGAATACACCGCTTATAAATACCGTTTTATCACTGCTGTTTATTGTTACCAGTGGCTTTTTGTTCACTGAAGTACCTACTCCATTCTTAGCCATATTGGCGGGCCTAAGCTTTTTAAACTTGTTTTTAGGTAAGTTTTATAAAAAACTAAATGGATTGGTGGCGAATATTTTGGCTGCGGTTTGCTTAGTTGCCTTATTTATTCTGGTTGGTGTGAGCGATACGGTCAAGTTATTTGTATCCATGATGCTACTTGCTAGCAGCTTTAAATTGCTACAAGCGAAAACTGTTAAACAGTATCAAACTGTGTGTTTACTGGTGTTTTTTAACCTTTCAACGGTGTATTTGTTTCATCAAGGGTTATTTGAAACCTTGGTAGTCAGTGTACTTTATATTGTTAACTTCGCGGTACTAGGTTATTTAACTAGCCCGCAAAGCTTTAAGGCCGCTAACAAACAAAGTTTTAAAACCATACTACTAGCCTTACCCATAGCGGCGTTTTTGATTTTATTTTTACCTAAAATTCCTGCGTTTTGGCAGCTACCGGGGCCAAAGCTTGCTAAAACGGGTTTATCAGAGCAAGTTAACCCTTTTTCTATTGCGAAATTAGCGGAATCTGATGACTTAGTTTTTCGGGTAGAGCAACAGCCAGGGCAAGACCTACAAGCCCCCTATTACTGGCGCAGCCTTATTCATGATGAGTTTAATGGTAGCGAATGGCTAATATCGGACATTTTGAAGTCTCAACAATTTAACCCAATTCGCCGTACAATTAATAGCGTTAATTATCAGGTTATTGCAGAGCCCTCATCATCAAACTGGTTGTTTGGGCTTGGCTTTGCGCAAAGTGCTAATTCTGATGTGCACTCAACCTACAATGGCTTGTTAAAACGTAAAGGTAACTTAAACAAAAACATTAAATACGCGGTAACCAGTAGTGAGGCTTCACTGAGCCTAAATAACTTTGAAAAACGCTTATATACCCGCTTACCGAAAACAACTAATCCACAAACAACGGCACTGGCAAACGAGCTGGCTGCTGAGCATGAAAATGCGCAAGCTTACTTTAACGCGCTACTAGATTACTTTAATCAGCAGCAGTTTGCTTACACATTAACGCCTACACCAATGTATGGTGATAATACGCTAGACCAGTTTGTGTTTGAAACCAAACGTGGCTTTTGTGGCCATTATGCCAGCACCGCTGCATTTATGTTTCGTGTCGCCGGTTACCCCGCCCGTGTTGTGTCTGGTTATTTAGGCGGAGAACAAACTAAAGCTGCTACGCTTAACATTTATCAATACGATGCCCATGCATGGGTCGAAGTGTTCTTTGATGAAAAGTGGCACATATTTGATGCTACCGCTGTTGTTGCTCCTGAGCGTTTAAACGGTTCGTTATCACAACTGGGTGATTTAAATGAAAGCTTTAACGACAATCTTAACTTTGGTCTAAAGCGCTGGAGTCATTTTAAAGCAATAAACTGGCTTAGAATTCATCTTGAAGAGCTCGACTATAAATGGACTAACTGGGTGCTTACGTTTGACCAAGAATCACAACAAAATTTATTTGATTCACTGTTTGGTAATAAGTCAGCATGGCTAACGCCTTTAATTGTGTTAGGTACATTATTACTGAGCTTTACTGGCTATTTCTTATATAACAAACGCCCTATTCGAAGTAGAGAACCGCTTGTTGATGACATCACTAAGTTTTACCTGTGGGCAAAAAAGCAAGGCATTGAGCCAGTTGATACCAACACGCCACTACAAAATATTGCTTTAATTAAACAGCAAAAGCCTAGAACAGAGGCATATTTAAGTGAGTTTGAGCAAATAATCATCGAAGTACGTTACCAACAGCAATCATATAACCAAAATCGCAAAAACCGCGTACGAGTTCTGTTAAACTCTCTCAAAACAGCCAAATAGAGAACAATATGAATGCAGTAATTGTCGGCGTTATGTTGATGCTGATCCTGACACTTTGTCGAATTAATGTCATTGTGGCGATGACGGTAAGCGCAATTATTGCGGGTTTGACCGCAGGCCTTGGTTTATCACAAACCGTTAATGCATTTAATGATGGCTTATCGGGCGGCGCTGAAATAGCACTTAGCTATGCGATGTTAGGTGCATTTGCGGTGGCTATTTCTAAGTCAGGTTTAACACGTATTTTAGCGTCTAAGTTACTAAAGCAAGTAAACGAGAATAGCCACAAAGGCGAAACGACACTTAGTTATCTTATATTGAGTATTATTTTGCTGTGTGCGATCTCGTCGCAAAATTTGATACCCGTACATATAGCTTTTATCCCAATTCTAATTCCACCTCTACTTGTGGTGTTTAACAAGTTACGCCTTGATAGACGAGCAATTGCGTGTATCTTAACCTTCGGCTTAGCCACCTCTTACATGGTGCTACCTTATGGTTTTGGTGGCATTTACTTATACTCGATACTACACAAGAACCTCACTGAAAATGGTCTAGAGATTGTTAATACTCAAGTGCCGATGGCAATGATCATTCCAGCCATTGGGATGTTATTTGGTTTATTGGTTGCGGTGTTTATATCTTATCGAAAACGCCGTAGTTACGAGTCTCACAGCCTAACAGAGCAACAGCAAGAGGTTGTCATTGAGCAGCCTAAAAAGGTGTTAGCAGTGGGAATTACCGCCGTACTTTGTTCATTAGTGGCACAAAATATTAGCGGCTCTATGATCCTAGGTGGTCTTGTTGGGGTAGCTATATTTACCTTATTTGGTGTTGTAAAGCTTGAGCAAAACGGCGATGTATTTAGCAAAGGTATTGCTATGATGGCGATGATTGGCTTTATTATGATTTCTGCGCAAGGCTTTGCTTCGGTGATGAAAGCAACCGGTGATGTTGCTTCATTAGTTAGCGCTGCTGCAGGAATGATTGAAGGTAACAAGCCACTTGCCGCAGCATTAATTTTACTCGTTGGGCTATTAATCACCATGGGCATTGGTAGCTCGTTTTCGACAGTGCCAATTATAGCCACCCTGTTTGTACCACTTTGTATGGAATTAAACTTTTCTGTTATGGCTACTGCAGCACTGGTTGGTACTGCTGGTGCGCTAGGTGATGCAGGCTCCCCTGCCTCTGACTCAACACTTGGCCCAACATCTGGCCTAAATGCAGATGGTCAACACGACCATATTTGGGATTCAGTAGTACCTACTTTCATCCATTTTAATATTCCGCTACTTGTTGCTGGCTGGGTTGCGGCAATGGTGTTGTAAAGTCGAGTTTCATTTTAAAAGCCCCATTTGGGGCTTTTTTATTGGCTAAACAAAATACGCAGTGCGCGGTTTAGATCATGAAAGCGAATGGGTTTTGTCAGCACTTTGTTCATTCCTGCTTCTAAGCAAGTGGCTTTATCTTGATGAGATGCATTGGCTGTTAAGGCGACAATGGGTAAAGTCATTTTTAATTCTTCACGCATGTATTTAGTTGCTGTAATACCATCCATCACTGGCATCATCATATCCATTAAAACTAAATCGAAGTTTTGCTGTTGTACTTTATCAATTGCTTGTTGGCCATTATCTGCAAGGGTGACATGGTGATTGAGCTTTTCTAAAAAGGTTTTGATTAGCACTTGGTTGGTTTTGTTATCTTCAGTAACAAGAATAGCCATGGGCTCAAGAGTTTGTTCATGCTCTATTGATTGCTGATCATCGGCGACGATAGAGTATGGTATGTAAATATTAAATTTAGTACCAATATTGATTGCACTAGCTACTCTAATCTCGCCTTTCATTAAATCAACAAGGCTTTTGGTAATGCTAAGCCCAAGGCCAATCCCTTCTACTTGTCGATTAACACCATAGTCATGCTGTTTAAAGGCATCGTAAATGCTGGCTATTTGAGATTGAGAGATCCCCTGCCCAGTATCTGCTATCTCAAATAACAAATGGGTATCATTAAAATCTGCTCTGAAATTGACGGTGCCTACTTTGGTAAACTTGAAGGCATTATCTAAAATATTAAACAGAATTTGCCCGACCCGAACCCCATCGATATTAATTTTGTTGGGTAAGCCATCGCTTATCTCTGTGGTAAACAAGACATTAGAGCCTTGAGTTGTTTCTTGAAACTGTGCGGTTATATTTTTAACTAACGCATTTATATCTGTCGCTTTAACATCAAGCTCCATCGAGCCACTTTCAATTTTTGAAAAATCCAGCACATCACTGATCAAATCAAGTAATAAATCAGCGCTTGAGTTTGCGTAATCGAGCCAACGTGTTTGCTTGTCATTAAGTTCTGAATCGGCTAACAACTCCAACATGCCTACAATGGCGTTCATAGGTGTTCTGATCTCATGAGACATCACAGTTAAAAACTGAGACTTTGCTTGGTTTGCTTCTTCTGCTTTTTCTTTTGCTAATTGTAGTGCTTGCTCGCGGTCTTTATTGACAGTGATATCTTTGGCAATACCTAAATAGCCGCGAAATTTCCCGCTTGAATCAAATTGTGGCTTACCACTTAAAGAGACCCAGGCCGGAGGCGACGAATTAACTTCAAATTCAAAATCTAAAAACTCGGCATGCTCTGCCAGCAAGTGTTTAAAGTGCGACCACTTTTTTAACTGATTTTGTTCCTGCTCAGTGATGATGGCATCAAAATTTTTATGTAAAAAATGACGTTTGTATAAGTTACTGTGGCTGGCGGTAGTTAAAACATTAATAAAGTGCTCATCTTTATTAGTACGCCAAAACCATTCGCTGGCAAAGTCTCTAAATAACTCAGATAACTCGCCTAGTCTTGTTAGTAAAGAGGTTGAGTGAAACTTTTGGCGGTTAAGCCTTGTTTGCGCAGCTAATTGAACCGCTACTTGCTGTAATAAGATTTTGATTGCGGTTTGTGATTTATCATTAAAACTAGCCTGCTCTTTTATATCGAAAAAGACCAAGCACTGCGTTGTGTGTTCAGAGATATCAACATGAAAAATTAGGTTATTTACGAACTCATTACTATAAAACAGTGAGTTATCTTCATTAAATAACCACTGTGACTGAGCTTGTTGTAACTTTGACTTTAATATTGTTTCGTCAAATTCAATGTACTTAATAGTACGCATTTCGAGGGATGCTTTTGAATCTTCGAAGTTTATTAAGCAAAACTCTTTAAACGAAAAATATGGCAGAAGCACTTTTTCAAGTTGAGCTTTTAATGCACGGCTATCGTTTATGCCATGAAATGCCGTTAGCTCAAGTTGTAATTGCTCTAAGTTTAACTCTGCCATTGCCATTCCTAGTTAATATTGCATCGCATATTGCAAATATAGAAAACAGTTCTCAG
Organism: Pseudoalteromonas sp. P1-26; assembly: GCF_001401795.1. Taxonomy (NCBI): domain Bacteria; kingdom Pseudomonadati; phylum Pseudomonadota; class Gammaproteobacteria; order Alteromonadales; family Pseudoalteromonadaceae; genus Pseudoalteromonas; species Pseudoalteromonas sp. P1-26. Next base: position 15,971 of record NZ_LKDX01000014.1, read on the forward strand.
TTTAGCCATAAAAATATCAAAATAAATTATTTAAATTTCATTGTGTTATATAAATCCGAACACTTGGTACGGGCCATGCTAACTAAATATTAATCAAGTTTAACCAAGGTGACTGTTATGAAAATAGTATGCATAGGTGGCGGACACGGTTTATCCCATATGTTAAGTGCAATTAGACCTCACTGCGCCGAACTGACAGCTATCGTTGCAACCACAGACAACGGCGGCAGCACAGGTAAATTACGTCAAAGCCAAGATGTAGTTGCCCTTGGTGATATTAGACGTTGTTGTTTGCAATTAGCTGATAGTGACTCATTAATCCACCAAGTTTTTCACCACCGTTTTGATGGGGGTGAACTCAATGGCCACAGCCTTGGTAATTTAGCCTTATTAAGCTTAACCCAACAAACTAACTCAGCAACTCAAGCGGTTGCATGGTTCAATGCCATGTTGGGTAATTCAGAAACGATTCTACCCATGTCAGACGAGCCGACCGATTTACTAGCTGTTATGTCATCAGGCATCAAAGTATTTGGTGAATGCGATATTGATTCACAAGAAGAGCTCCCAGACTATTTAACGCTCTCACAAGATGTGAATGCTGCTCCTGGTGTGGTTCAAGCTATTGAAAACGCCGATATGCTAATAATTGGCCCTGGAAGTTTAATTACCAGTGTAATGCCTGCCATGTTAGTTGAAGACATAGCTAAAGCGGTGCAACAAACATCAGCATGCCGATTGTTTATCGAAAATATTGCCAAAGAAGCCAGCGTAATTAAATCCCTCGATATGCAACCGGTTGATTGGCTCGAAGGCATGCTTGGTTACCGTTTTTGTGACATGAGTATCTCTTTAGATGCGCTTAGTGAAATTGTGTCTCACTTTGACGATGTTGTTAAATCGCCAAACCAGCAGCACGACATTGAGCAGCTAAGTAATGTATTTGGCGAAATATTAAAAATGCCGTTAAGCCTAGAAGCTGAGGAACTAGTCAGTAGCAATCAAACTTTGCGCGTGAGTTAGCGTTTGTGCAAATTGGTCTTGCAGTAAGGCTATTAAGCTTTGTAGTTCATCGTCAAATTGTGATGCCTTAGCCTTTTGCTCAATTTGTTCTGCAAGGCCGCCTACGGCTAATGCCCCGTAACTACGGCTACTGCTTTTTAAACTGTGGGCATTTATTTCGATTTCAGACTGTTTTGTTGCGTCAGCAAGATCAGCAACGATTTGGCGGGACTCAGTGATATATACCTGCAAAAGTTGTTTTGCTAGGTCGTCACCAACATCCTGTTGTAATTGCGTATAGGTCGCAGTATCTATCATGGTCTCACCTTGGAGTGAATATGAAATATAGTGTTATTTTATTCGTAGATTCAAGCTTAATTGGTGGCATCGAAAGCCATTTGATTGCCATGAGTAAGCTGTTAGAACGATATAATATTATGAGCTCGGTACTATTTTATCAAGATCATAATAACCGTGAATTATATAATCGCTTAGAAAATGCAAATATCACTTTCGGTTTTGCTGGCGGAAATTTAAAAAGCTTGAACGAAATACTAAAAATGTTTCCTCGCTCAGCGTTACTCCATACCCATGGGTACAAGGCAAGTATCATGGGCAAGTTAGTGTGTCGCTGGCAAAACCGCCCTTGTATTTCAACCTATCATGCCGGTGAAGCAGGTACGGGTAAGGTTTATTTTTACAATAAGCTCGACAAACTACTAAGTTACTTTTCACTTAACTTTGCTGTGTCTAGCAAACTCACCGAAGAGCTGTACAATGCTGAATTACTTGAAAATTTTATTCAGGTAAATGAATCTACTAAAGTTTTAGGTCTTAAACATAATAATGAATTAAACGTCGGATTTGTTGGTCGTTTATCCCATGAAAAAGGCCCTGACATTTTTATTGAAACAGCCAAGCGATTCAACACGGCAAACTTAAAATTTCATATGTTTGGTGATGGCCCTATGCTCAATGAGCTTGATATGTCAGCGGTGAGTTATCATGGACAGTGTGAGCAACAACAAATATGGCAACAACTCGATGTATTGGTGATCTGCTCTCGGGCTGAAGGTCTACCTATGGTGGCACTAGAAGCAATGGCACACGGGGTACTCGTTATTGCATCGCCTGTTGGTCAGTTACCTCAGATAATTAATCACCTATCAAATGGGTTAATGATGACTGAAAGTACAAGCGATGCTTTGCATAAACAGCTGAACAACGTAATTATGTTGAGTAATGATCAAAGAAGCTACATGCTAGGCAATGCACAAAGACTTGTTAAACAACGTTTTTCTGGAGAGCAGCAATTTAAGCAGCTAGATAGAGTCTATAGCTCTAGCTTACTTGCATCTCTTCCCAGCTTTTAATTTTACGATAAATCGTAGATGGACTCACATCCAAAAGAGCTGCAGCTTTAGGAATATTGTTATCACAAGCATCAATGGCTTGCTCAATATAACGTTTTTCTACCAACCAAAGCGGTTCAATATCGGCTTGAGAAAATGCTGTTGCAACTTCGCTGATAACAGTAGTGGCTTCAGTTGATGGCGATGTAAAGCTTTGTGACGGCATCACCTCCGAGGCTACAGTATTAACAGTTGTTGCTACTGGTTGTGATTGATTTTGTGCGTTTGGTAGTGCTGGTATCATACTCGCTTCAATGTAAGATTCATCATGCAAAACAAGAATGTTACGTATGGTGTTTTCTAATTGGCGAACATTACCAGGCCAACCATAGCTCAAAAATAGATTTTTAACGCCTTCTGACATGCCTTTGTATGCACGGCCTTCTTCTTTACTTATTTTTTTAAATAATGCATCGGCAATTTCGATCACATCTTTGCCACGCTGATTCAACGGTGGTAAGGCAATAGGGATAACATGTAGGCGATAATATAAGTCTTCACGAAAACGGCCTTCTTGCACTTCTAATAATGGGTCGCGGTTGGTGGCGCACACAAAGCGCACATCAACTTTAACTTCTTTTTCGCTGCCTACCTGCTGGTAACAACCGGTTTGAATAAAGCGCAGTAGCTTACTTTGCAGATTGATGTCCATTTCACATAGTTCATCTAAAAACAACGTACCACCATCAGCTTGGCCAGCCGCCCCTTCACGATTGGCAATCGCGCCAGTGAACGCCCCTTTTAAGTGACCGAATATTTCACTTTCGATTAGATCTTTTGGTATTGCTGCACAGTTAAGGGCTACAAAGGGGTTATTCGCACGCGGTGACGCTAAATGTACCGCACGGGCGCACAGCTCTTTACCGGTTCCACTTTCACCAGTGATAAACACAGTGGCTTTACTTGCCGATGCTGATTTTATGATTTGGTAAACAGATTGCATTTCAGATGAACTGCCGATCAGATCGTAATATTTACCGTTCTCGTAGGTTGTTTGATAGCTTTTAACTGTTTGCTTTAAATCTTTAAGTTTTAATGCGTTGTTTACTGTAATGCGAAAACGATCGGCTTCGATTGGTTTTTCTAGAAAGTCACTGGCCCCGAGTTTAATAGCTTTGATTGCCATTTCTTTAGTGGCATGCCCTGTTAAAACAATCACTTGCGGAGCTGTGTCTGGGTCTAAAGAGGATAATATATCTAGCCCGTTCATATCTGGCAGCATAACATCTAAAATCACTAAATCAGGCTCAAATTCCTGTAGTGCAGCGACAGCTTGTTCACCATTGTAGGCAATGCGTGTTTCGACCCCGGTTGGGATCAAATATGATTGGTACATCAGCGCTAGCGATTCTGTATCTTCAACAATGAGTATTTTAGGTGGCATTACAGACTTCCTTTATTATCGTTTTATGCTGAGATAAAGTGATTATTTAACAGTTCCTTATTAGTAGCTTAGTGCTTATTTGGCCGGTTTGTAAACTCAAACTTTAGTGTTTATTGATCACAATTAACGAGGCATCGTCTATTTCAGCAGATAACTCAACTTGGCTTGCCTGCCAAAGTGCATAAGCAAACTCTTCACTTTGCACATTTTCGTCAGTTAATTTAGTAATAATTTGGTCTACATCGCTTAATTGCTGATTATCAAGCCAACCATCGGTGAATAATAAAATGTGTTCAACGTCATTTAAGTTATAACTATAATTTTGATAAACATGATCATCACTAAGGCCAAGCAAGGGATCAGTGCCGCTTAGCTGGATCAATTTACCATTTTTGGTTATCACACAGGGGGCTGGATGACCTGCGTTAAACCAGTGAAGTGTGTTATTTTCAATAAAACTTATTAGTAAAGTGACTAAACTAGTTTTACATAACCGCTGTTCATAAAGGGCTTGGTTCAAGGTTGTTAAAACATTTCTTATTGGTATTTCTGTCGCTAAACAGCCACTTAAAAAGCCCTTTATGGCAAAACTTTCTTTTAGTGCTGTTATACCGTGCCCCATCATATCGCCAATGATCACAGGTGCTTGCTGCTGGTGGGGATACATACAAAAATCCCCCCCATTTTGGCTGATAATGGAGCCAAAATTATAGGCATTAAACTCCCCTATTTTTTGCCTTGTTTGCATGCGCTCTTCGTTAATTAAATACTTTAATGCAGAAAAACGATGCACAATGCGTTCAATACTTTGTAATAAGCGAGTTTTGCTTACGGGTTTTACTAAATAATCATCAACCCCTAATAGGTTTATACGTTTTATAAGTTCTTCACTGTCATCACCTGTCAGCATAACCACAGATAAATTAGTTTTTAGGTTAGATTGATTAAGCTTTTTAAGTAAAGGCTCACTAGTACCATTTTTAAGTTTATGATCGAGCAATAAAATTGTTGCCCCAGAGGTGAGAATTTCTTGCCACCCCGATTCACTATCCTCACAGCAAATAACCTGAAAATGCTCAGATAAATAAGCATTCAATAAAGCAAGTTGTGCCTTATCATCATCTATGTAGATAAGCGTGGGTCGTTTATCGATTTTGGTTAAACAAAAAGAGAATGTATTCTGCTGGCCAACAGTTTTATAACAAGCGTTTGGAAAGTAATGCTTTATGAGCGCCACCCCCATACCCCCTTCAACTAATTCACCACAGTCTAATTGCCACCCTGATGGTTGTTGATTAAATAAATCATAGCTTGGCATACTGTCTTTAAATTCAATTAGCAGCTGTTTATCGGGCAGTTTATGCATAGCAAACTGCACATGCATTGACGTTTCTTGGCTATGGCGTAACAGATTAGTTAGGTATTCGGTTGCTACTAACCCTGCTGCATCTATATCTTGATTTTTAACACTGATCGCCGTCAAAACATGTTTTAAAATATGGCGAATCTCACTGACTGTGGGCCAATCTAGACTAAATGATTTTTGATATAAGCAGTCCATACAGGTTCTCAATAAGGTAAAAACAACCAGCGCTGTTTAATAACTTTGTTTAATAAGTACTCTGTGAGTTTAGGCCATTTTGGTTGAAACGCTTTGAGCGTTTTCACGATGCGGCTACCCAATGGAGCAAACTGATGCTGCGCAACAACAATTTTCACGTTATTAACGCCTGCGTGTTCAAGATTTGCCATACCGTGACATAAAGCTTCTTCGTCGTTATAACCAAGCGATACCGTTAAAAATGTCAGTTCGGTACATAAACTAAGCGCATGCAGCGGTACATTTCCCCGATTACATTTAAGAGCTGGGCTCATATCTAAAAAAATATAGTCATACTCTTGTTTTATGCGTTCTATTGCATCATTAAGTACGCTTTTATTTTTCACCGATTCAAGCTCTTTAAGATGCGCCATGGTGAGCAGGTCTACCTGTTCAGTATTGATGATATTCAGCTGACACGAAATATCGCTGAAGCACCAAGATTCTGGTTTTTTTGGTTCATCAAACTTAAATGGATTTAACGGATTTAAGTCGATTATAAGTACTTTGGCGGCTTGCAAACTTAAGCGCTGTGCAACACTCGCACAAAGTGATGTAGAGCCTTCGTTGCCGGTTAACGAAATAAAGCAGATACAACGGGCTTTACTGTTATCTATTTCGTTACACACGGCTTCAAGTTCTTGGTATTGCGCTGGTATTAGTTTCATAAGCCCACCACTAAAGCTACAACAGTAATAAAATCTAAGAAGTTTGATTTAAACTGGCTCATTAAATCTTGGCCTTTGTCTGGTACATACAGGGTATCGCCAGCACGTAACACAGGGATATACGCTGAGTTAGGGTTTTTAACGAACTCTTCTAAATCAAATACACGAGACTGCTCTTTACAGCATGAATGATTTACCACCACGATTTTGTCGATAAGCGCTGAGCTTGATGGGCCGCCCGCTTCTGCAAGTACATCAAGTACAGTCATAGTGTCATCAAAGCTATAACGACCAGGCTTTTCAACTGCGCCCATGATGCGAACTACTTGCTCTTTTGGCGTACGTAACCAGTCTTTATCTTTTTCTGGGATATAGATGGTATCGCCCGGTAAAACGTGTGGAAATAAAGTTTCATCACCGGTTTCAAAATACAGTGCAAGGTTTAATTTGCTGACTCTTGCTGTATTGCCGTTACGATGAGTAATACGAATATTGCGTAAGTCAGCGTTATCTGTAGGGCCATCAGCAGCGGCTAAAATGTCGATAAAGTGCATATTAGTATTAAATGCATAGCGACCTGGTGAGCCCACTTGCCCCATAATGTAAATAGACTTGCTTGATTCTTGACGGATCCATTGAGATTTATTGTCTGCAGGGTCAACTGGTAACTCTTCAACAATAATGGTATCGCCAGCCATTAAATTTGGCAGTTCATATTTGCCAGAATCATTAATAGTGTATTGCTCTAAATCGAAACGTTTGGTCACCTCACCGTTTCTTACAATTTTAATATCATTGATATTGGCACCCTTAGTTGGGCCGCCGGCATGCGCAAGTAAATCAGTAAAGTCCATTTCAGGGCTCCACTCATAACGACCCGGAGATAAAATGGCTCCGATAATTTTGATGGCACGTTTTGGCGGAACTTTTAACCAGCTTTTTTCGTTTTGATCGGTTTTCTCTGGTACAAAAATCACATCGCCAGGGTTAAGGCTTGGCACTTTTACTGTAACTATGCCTTCGCTGTAACCTTGTAAGTCAAATAAGATGCTTTCGCCTGCTGGAGTTAAGATTTTAATCTGACGAGTTTCAGCAAAACGGGTTGGGCCACCTGCATTAGCCAGAATATCTAAAAAGCTGGTGCTTTCGCCTGCTTCATAAGCGCCCGGCTTTTGTACTTCGCCCATGATATAAACTGTTCTTGAAGTGGTATTTACATCATCAACCATGATAGGCACATAAATAGTAGAACCCGCTTTTAGCTCTGGCATAGTGTCGTTATTAGGTTTATCTAAATACGCTTTTAAATCGAACACGACTGGGGTTTTATCAACGATAACGCGAATTTTGGTTACATCTGCATAGCGGGTTACACCCTCAGCACGCATTAGCGCATCAAGTACACTCATGTTTTCTTTAAATGAAAAGCTACCAGGATTGTGCACCTCGCCAAGCAAAGTAATAGCACTGTTATCACTTGCATCACCAGATGCACTTAAGGTTTGTGCATCAAAGTCAATTTGGACGTTACCTAACAGTGGAGACACAGGCACAAAGACAGTGTCAGCGCTTTGTAATGCAGGTAATAAATCAATGTTGCCTGAGTCTAAGTAGGCTTTATAGTTAAATTCAATCATCTCTGTGCCACGGCGAATTTGTAAACGGTCTAATTGAGCGCCTGGTTTTAAGCCGCCAGCACGGGCGATGACCATTTGAATGTTGCCATCTTTAGGAATACTTACTTGTGATGGGTCGTTTACATAGCCCATAACATTGATAAAAATATCTCGTGAATGAATTTCTACATAAAAGTCATCCATCGCCACATACATTTCACTTAATGCTGTGCGGAGCTGGCTTTGCACATCATCTAGTTGTAAGCCTGCTACTTTAAAACGACCTAGCTCTGGTAAGGTAATAGCACCTTCTTTATCAACTTCAAACGGTTCGCTAAATTCAGCTTCGCCTGGTAGGTATAAGTAAAGTTTATTACCGACTTCAATCTCTTCTGCGAAAGTAGGTAACGCGAATATAAGTAAGCAAAGTAAGATTAACTGTTTCATGTTATTGCTCCTTAGGACCATTTAAGATTTTGGTCCAGCTGGATAATGCATGTTTTTGTTTAGTGGCTTTATCGTCACTCATGTCGATAATAATTGCCTCTACTCGTCTATCTGAATGACGTTTTGAGCGTGAGTCAGGTTCGTCGCTGTACGGCGTTAAACTACCTTGTGTTAAGGTTGTTATTGTTGCTGGGTTTACACCATAAATACCTAGCCAGTGTTTTACTGTTTCTGCACGCTTAAGTGCTAACTCATAGTTGTTTTGTTGCTGACCACTAATGTCAGCATGACCAACAAGCAATAAGTTAACCTCATCAACTTGTTTAATTAAGTCAGCCGCTTGTGCTAAACGTGTGATGTATTTAGGAGTAACCTGAAAATCATTCAACGAAAACTGGTTATCACTATTTAGAAGCTCAGTGATCTGGTCTTTAAGTGATGCTGTCATGTTTTTTTCAGTGTCAGTAACACCTGCACATTGGCTCATCGCATTAACAGTTTCAAAGTGCTTGGCAAGCTGATTTAAACCGTGATAGTGAATAAGTAAATCATGCTCAGCATCAGACCACATTTGCGCTGCTATTAGGCGTCTTATACGGTTTTCGTATATTTGTGCTTTTAGCAATTGCGCTGGCATACATTGCTGTATCCCTTGTGCTTTTAATAAATCTAACTTTAAAACATGATGTTCAAATTCGCTTAGCACCACGGTTTCTTGTGTGTCGTAAATCATCTCGTGTTGTTCATCAGTAAGCGGATAATTTTGATATTTTTCAGCCCAGCCTCCTTGCCCCTCATCAGGCCAAGAAGCACATCCACCAAGCGTTAGCAAAATGATTGTAAATAGTATGTGCTTCATAAATCACCTCACGCGATATCAGCTTGTTCGATGAATGGAATCGTCTTATCAACTCTTAATAGACTCATTAATTTGTGTGGTTGCCCAGACACATTAAGCAGTGATAGTTTTTGCCCTTTTTTCTCAATCCGTTTGTATAGGAACACCATGGCACCAATGCCAGATGAATCAATAAATGTAGTAGAGCTAAAATCGAGTACCACACTTTGCTGTTTGCCGTGTGCAACTTCTTCAAACTGATCTTTAAAGCCATCGACGGCTAGACCAGAAAAGTCACTAGGTAGTGAAATTAGTTTGGTATTGTTAGAAAATGATGTGTTAGTAGCCATGATCTTCACCTTAGTTAAATTGGTTAGTCATAGTAACTAGTACAACTAAAATGCCAGTTTATAAGGTTTTGAAATTTAAAGGCTAAATGATGGAGCGATGCATAATGCAATTAACTTTTTGCTGTTAATTTGCATTATGCAACGTGATTTGCTTAATTTATTTGGTAAAAAAGACGTGGATTGGTATCACTGCCCTTTGCCAGTAAAGACAACTTGTAATGTTTTAACCACAATTGAAAACTCAAGCTTCGCCCAAGCACGCGGTGATGACATACTCAGTGAATAGGCGTAATCCCAGCCAATTTTACTGCGTGCATCGTCAATGGTTTCATCGTAGCCGTTCATCACTTGAGCAAGACCAGAAATACCTGGTTTAACCCCGTAAGTACGCTGGCAAAAATAAGGAATGTCTTTTTCTAATTTACCATAAAACACAGGGCGCTCTGGTCTTGGGCCAATTAATGACATCTCACCTTTAAGCACATTAATTAATTGCGGAAGTTCGTCAATTCGTGTTTTACGCATAAAGCGCCCTACTGCCGTTATTCTTGGATCATCTTTACTGGCCCACACAGCACCAGAACGTGACTCAGCATCAACCACCATAGAGCGAAACTTATAAACATAAAATAACTCAACGAAGTCATCTGAGCTTTCACCCACTCTAAGTTGTTTAAAGATGATAGGACCTTTAGATGTAAGCTTTATAGCCAGTGCTGCAATTAAACAAACAGGCCAAACTAGACTTAGTGCAAATAAGGCACCTGCAATATCTAAGCTTCTTTTGATGACTTTAATAACAGATTTGGTTTGTGCTTTACTCGCAGATTTTACACGTTGCCAAGGGGTGTCGAAGTAACCTTGTTCATAACGAATGATCCCCCAAAGTGCTAAAAAGTAGCTATTTAAGATGTAATTAACTTTATCGACGATAGGAATGCGTCTTTTAAAGGCGAATATAGTTTTAACCGCTTGCAGTGTGTGAAGCGATAAAATGCCTGTAGCTATCAATTGTGACCATACAGATTGTGTGACGATAGCTTCTATAAATACACAAGCATAAATACAGGCTAAAATAATTGGCATAACCCCACGTAATACTTTGTGCGAGAAAAAGTTCATACAAGTCCAACCTAAACGCGGGTTAAGTAATAAAAGCAGCGCTTTTATTTGTTGCCAATTACCGGCACCTAATCTTACTCGGCGTTTATAATCTTCACTTTGCTCATCGCATTCGCGCTCGTAAATGACTACGTCTTCATCGACAATGGCTTTACCGCCTTTACTTAAAGCTTTCATTGATAGCACGAAGTCGTCGTTAATGATGTTTTTTTCTAATTCATTTGCATACTCAGCGCGCATTGCAAACATTGCCCCAGGTACGCCAATCACAGCGCCAAGGTTTGACTCGGATTTTTTCACTTGGTTTTGGTACTGCCAGTAGGCTTTTTGCGCATCTGGTGCATTTTCATCTAAGGTGTAAACACCTGTCGAAATTGCCACTTGCGGATCACTAAATTGCTTAGCTACTTTGTTTAATGCATCAATACTCAATAAAGCACTAACATCAGTGAACAGTAAAATATCATTGTGATATTTTGCCATCCCCATCAAGGTATTTAACCCTTGTACTTTCCCTTGGTTTTCATCACGATGGTGAAAATAGCACTGCACGCCTTGCTTATGTAATACCTGCTGTGCTTTAAGAGCTTGTTGATAGCTTTTATCGGTGCAACCATCAAAATAAACATGAATAGAATAATGATGAGTGTCATAAACTAGTGATGCTAAGTTATAAAGCTTTTCTGCAATATGCTGTTGTTCATTGTAAGCACACATCAAAACAGCAATATTCGGTGTGTAGTTGTCATCAAAAACGGTTTGCTTGCTTGGTTTTTGCTTTTTGCTTGCAACACACTTTAGTAATAATGGGTAGCCAATATGATGATACGCAGCAATACACATTAAAATGATAAATAATGTAGTAAAAATAGTCATGGTTGGCTCCTACACTGCTAATGCAGAATATAAATTATCGTATTTACTACTCATGGTTCTTGCATCAGCGACTGCAATAGCATGATGACGAATGCAAAGACCATGTGGCAGTTTACATGCTCTCAAAATAGCCGGTGCAAGCTTGTTAAACTCGTTCAAAGACACAAGCTCACCTTCGTTATCGGTGACAACTTCATGAATTCCACCTACATCAGACGCTACAACTGGAATACCACATGCCATGGCTTCAATAATCGATAATGGCAAACCTTCACGCTGTGAATACAAACACATCACGTCGATACTCGAATAAAAGGCTCGCATATCGTGAACGTTGCCTAAAAAGTGCACACGCTCGTTAAGCCCTAAATTACGTACCAAATTCATTAAAATGACTTTTTGATCGCCATCTCCAGCAAACACCATATGGTAATCTTCAGGTAAGTAATGCAATGCATGAATAAGATCTTTGTGTCCTTTACCTTCAATTAACCTTGCAGCACAGCCAACTAGCTTAACTTTGTGGGGTAAATTGAGCTGATTTCTGGCGGTTGATTGATTAATTGCAACAAAGTTATCGCAATCTATACCATTTAAAATGGTGCGCTCAGGAATGATTGCCGTTTTAGCTCTAAATTCATCGGCAACAATGCGTGCATCTGCGACCCAATAAATATTCGTTAATGAGTTAAGTAACTTAGTGAATGTACATTGTTTAACGTTATTTAAATACCAGGCATCATGAATTGTTGATATATGACGAACCGTATCACCGGTCAACGCACAAGCAAGGCCAGCATAAATAACAGGACCAACATGATGACTGTGAATAATATCGATATCATGCTCTTTTATTAATGCCTTTATCTTTGCGATAACAGAAATACTCACGCCTGGTTTTTTGTTTAAACAAATAACTCGATGGCTATATTGTTCAAGCTCTGGCCATTGCTCAAACGCAGATTGCCTGTTTCCTTCAAGAGAAACAATAATACTCGAGCTACTAAATTGACTATTTTTGAGTAAAGTAATTGCCATTTTTTCTAGGCCACCTACTTGTAGGTGTTGAACTAAGTGCATGACATTCATGATTTATCTCCTTCAATATTACCGAAGTTAGTTTCGGCATTGACGATAGGAAGTACTGTTACCACCTCTGCGCTGGTGAGTTTTTCGATGGTTTTAATATCTTTTAAGTGACTGTCACAAAGTGCAGCAACAAATACGCTTGCACTACCTGTGAAAATCCCAAGCACAATGCCAACGATAACGGTCATCAGCATTGAGGTATTGATAGGTTGTGTTGGGCTATAAGCTCGCTCGATAGTTTTAACTTTGTCTGGTCCTTCGTATTTCACTAATTTGCCCGTAACTTTGGCCATTTCGTAACGGCTCAGCATGTCTTTATAAAGTGACTGTTTAACATCGTAATCACGCTCTAGTTTACGTAATTGTTTTTCTACATCACTGGTTACTAACAGACGTTCACTGACTAGCTGAACTTGCTCTTCGAGCATTGCAAATTCTTGTTCTTGCTGAAGTAAATTATTACGGGCCTCTTCAAGCGCAAGAAGTTGTGAAACTAAAACGCTGCTCTCTTTACCATCACCAGAAGGAAGCGTATTAACCATTTGCCATAACTGATCAAGATTCGTTGTGTCTAGCTCTTCACTAGATGCTAACAGCGCCTGTTGGCGGCTTTTTAAATTTGCAAGGGTGCGTTTTTTCTCGATAATTTTGCTATGTTTATCGGTATAGCGTGTTCTCAAAAGACTTAACTCTGATTCAGTACGAATTATCTTTTCTTCTAAATTGCCTAAAATTGGATTGGCTTGCCCTACTTTACTCACTAAGGCATTCAGTTTTGCTTTAGCCCCTGAAAGAGCAATCAGCTTTTGTTGTTTTTCACTTAGTAAGCTGTCGAAGGTTTGGCGATTGCTATGTAAAACATCGGGTAAGGTGTTACTGTTTTTGGTTTTAAAATCAGCAAGTGCCTCTTCTGATAACTCAAGTTCTTCGCGTAAACTATCCAGCTGCTTAAAGAAAAACTGCTCAGAAGTATCAAGTGATGCCTTTGTTGGTGCTAATAAACGTTCAATAAATTTTTCTACCACCTTTTCAAGCACTGGCTTCATTTGTGATTGGTCATGCCAAATAAAGTTAATGCGGACCAGCTCATCACCAATTAACGAAAGTGATAGTGCTTTAGATAGTTTTTGATGGATTTCTTCAACTTGCTTTGGCGTAGCATCTTCAGCTATTAACTGGGTTTCTTTTGCTACTGCAATAAGTACCTTGCGGCTGATAACTAAGGTACGCAGTGCTGCCATACGGTCAGAAAGCTGAAACGAGAAAGACAGATCATCTAAGTAAGGATTAAGTAGTGCTGACTCTTCAATTAAGATGGTAGCGTGATTGGTATATTGTTTTTGAGCAGATAAACCAAGTGCAATGACGACGATTGGCACAATGCAAAACGGAATAATAAAGAGCTTAATACGCGTGTAAAGCGCATAAAGCCCTAAATAAATTAACCGTTTGATCTGCTCTTTAACTAACATACTTTACCTTTTGCTTTGCATTTTGCGAAATTGCTCGGTTTTAATTTGCAAATTGATAAAAACAACCGAGATTTCTATAGATAGTTAGTTAATTGCAGTTAATGAGCCAAAATGAAAAAGCCGCATCTTGTAGCGATACAAGATGCGGCTTTGGGTTGAAAGGTTTATTTAGCAAAACCTAAGTTGTTTACAGACTAGCTTGGCTTTTGCTTGCCAGCTATGATCACTTGCCTGCTGAGATTGGTTGGCTCGCCAATTTAAGTTGTTTGATTTACTTAGGCTTACAGCATAGTCTAATCGCTCAATAAAGCCCTGGTGGTTGTCTGCTATTAATATGGTCTCTTGGTACGGATTAACCGCAGCAAAGCGTGTTGTAACAATTGGTGTGCCTGTGGCTATGTATTCTTTTAATTTAAGTGGATCACAGGCCCTGATCTGCTCATTATCAACAAATGGCAAGATAGATACCTGCCAATGCTGAGAAAATGAAGCTAAACGATCATGCTCTACAGCCGGTATATGGGTTACATTGTCTAACTTGAGTAGATCAGAGAAGTCTTCGACAAGGTGGCCTATCAATACTAATTGGTACTCAGGCCTTTCTTTGGCTAGCTTCAACAATAAGGCTTTATCAAGCCAAGCATTCAAGGAACCATAAAACCCAATAATAGGTTTGCTTATTTGCTCAAGTTCAACGGCTTTTGTGGTTTGCACGGTAAAAAGTTCTAAATCGACACCATGAGAAAGCATTTTAACTTTAGATTTCGGCATTTTGTTGGCAAGAAACTCACTCACAACATAGATGGTGTCAGCTTTTTCGATAAGGTCACTTTCAAAAGGCGCGACCATTTTATGATCAACCCCCGCAAGTGCAGAGAAGTCATCACCACAATAATAAATTACCTTATCTTGCTCTCGCGGTGAAATTAGACTAATTGCAGTAGGCACACTAAGCCAATAAACAATTGGCTCATCATCTATGAAACCTTTTCGATTAAAAATCCATTTATTAAATAGCCTTACTATAACGTTATCGTGCCAGGGTAAAACCGCTAATGTGTGTGATGTTAAATTAATGTTTTGGCTAGTATTCGTTGTTTTAGCATTTGACCCTGTGCGCTTTGATAAAAAAAGGCTTTTTAATTTATTAAAAACTCGTTTCACATCAATCAAGCGAAATGTTGGTTTTCGCATACCAATCGAGTTAATCCAAATAACCTGATGTTGTTTTGATAGTTGTTTAAATAGGTGCTGTGTACTACTTGGGTGACTTTGCCAGTCTTCACCGAATACAATAAATTTCATAGCGTCCCCTCCAGCTGTTTAACAATTTTTGCTGGATTGCCAGCAACAATAGTATTTGCTGGGACATCTTTAGTAACTACCGCGCTTGCAGCAACTATAGCACCCTCGCCTATTGTTACACCTGCAAGCACAGTTGCGCCGGTGCCTATCCAAGCGCCTTGTTTGATAATGATATCGCCAACTTGGCATTCATCATCAGCCTCACCAAGAGCACGTCTTTCAGAGTTTAGAGGGTGACCAGGAAAACCAGCTAAAAATACCCGACCTGCAAGGCGAACATCATCTTCTAAAACAATTTTTCGACCAACAGAAAACGCATTCTGCCAACCAATATCTACATTACTGCCAATTATAAGTTTGGGTGTGTTATTACCATGACTACGCCCACAAAAAGTACTGATGCCACTAATTCGTGTGTTGTCATTACAGCTAATTTCAAGTTTTCCTAAAATTTGCGGCATACCAGAATATAGGTATAAATTTGCTTTTGAGCCCTTGATTTGGCTTTTAAATAGTGGTGTGTAATAAAAAATGCGCCCTAGCTCACTCACTACTGTTTTAACCAATAAATGCAATTTATATATAAATGAATGAATACCTGGGATAACCCACATTTGCGGATTGCGAATCGATTTCGCAAATTGAAAAAGTGATTTTGCAAATGGGCTGTCACTTGATTTAAGCCATTGTTTAATATTTTCACTCATGTGAGCTCTCCCTTTGTTTATCGATTACAAGCTTTTCTAATGCAATAGTTAAAGCAAGAATGATATAAATAGGCCATGTAAATGCCTGAGTTAAAAAGGTGCCTGACACCATAAAGCCAATTAGGCCGCCCTTTAGAGCTTTCGCATTTACATCTATTTGTTTGTCATTAATCTGTTTATTCATTAAGAACACACGGTTCAAGGTGCGATAAATACAGGCAATCACTAATACAAAAATGCATACTCCTACGATGCCCGTTTCACCTAATACCTGAAACCACGTACTGTGTACTGCATGATTCTTGCCATCCCAATGTGGGCTGTAGAAATAGTAATTAACGACAAAGTTATTAACCCCAACCCCAGTTAATGGATTATGTATTGCCATATTGATTGCAGCTTGCCATGCGTAAATACGGCCCATAGCAGATTCATCAACACCGCCCTCATGGGAGCCGCCACTTTGTCTATCTGCAATACCTGCAAAAGCAACCATGGCTAACATGCCCACGGCACCTATGCAGCCGACCACTACAGGATTTTTAACTTTCTGGTAAATAAAGAAACTAAGTACAGCAGCAATGCCAAGTAAGCCTCCTCGGCTTTGTGTTGCAATAACACCGCTGATTGCGATAACTAAGCAAATAAATGCAATGATGCGTCTAAATTTATGGGCACTTGAATCAAATACTTCAGCAGCTAAAAAAGACACGGGAAACATCATTACAAGTGATAAATCGTTAGGATCACCAAGTTGTGAGCGAAGTTCTCGCGAAATAGTGACGCGGGTACCTTCTACTAGGCCAATACCATTCATTTTGTTACTCAGGGCAACTAAAGCAATGGCGGCACCTGAGATCATGATGCCAATTCTAACCACATTAAAATGCTTTAATGTGCTCATCCACCACGAGATTGCAAATACCATAATGAGTACTTTTGTTAGTACACCTGACCAGTACTCCATCGCTAAACCCCGATTTGAGGCACTAAAAACGCAAACAGTCAGCCAAATAAACCAAACAAAAAATATCAGATGATTGGTATGCCAATGTGGCTTTAATTTTTGTGAGATAAACAGGTGCCAAGCTATTCCCAATAGCGACGCAAGCGCGAGTAACTTAGGAATTTTAAAAGGCATTAAAAAAGGAAAAGCTTCGTGTAATCTAAAGTAGCTAAATAAAATAAACAAAATTATAAAAGCCACACTTACCTTTACTGCAGTGAAAGCGGCAAAAGGTAATAGCAGCAATGCAAATACTGCTATCGGGCCCAAAATGGCATAGGTAACAACCACAAGTAAGGTTACTAAAATGCCATTAATGAATAACTGATTTTGTTTATAGTAATTGAGCATAGTGATGCTCCTTCATTAAGCTTTTTATTACTTGCTTAATTAATGCTCTATATTGATAAGCCATACCAACAATATAGATAAAATATACAATCCATTTAGCCAAACTTAGTTCGCTAAACTGTAAAGTGATCAGTGTTATAGAGCCTAATGCTAACCAGCTTGGTATTAATGCTGCAAAATTTAGCTTTAGAGGTTCGAAATGCTGACTAACTGAGTAAAGGCAAACTAATTTAAAACTTTGCATAATGATTAGCGCCAAAATAGCGCCTTCAACACCAAGTTTTGGCACTAAAAAGTACAGCAGGCTAAGGCCTAAAAGTGCCGTAAAGAAATTTATAATTGATACAAACACACCATTTTTATGCATGTAGCAACCAATATTAAAAATATCGCTGTGATGGCGTATGGCAACAACAATAATCAACAGAATCAGCCAGCTATCTTTGCCATGGTATTCAGCAGGAAGTACTGAGTTTAAAGCGATTGGTGCCAGTAAACTCATTAAAACACACATAGCTAAGCCTGCATTTAATGAGGTTATTGCATAATTTTGATATTGCGTTTTATCTTGCTTAATTAAGCTAAAACGTTTGGCGAACCACCAAAGCCTAATCTGCTCAAATGTGAACGAAGTTATAATGGCAAATTGCGCTGCAACGTAATAACTCGCTAAAACACTCTCGTTAAATTCGGCAACGATAAACCAGTTTTCAGCCCCATTACCGGCATAAACAAACAAACCTGATGCGATAATTGAAGTTAAGAATACAGTCTGTGATTTTTTTATTCTCCAGCTAAAGCGAGAATAGCTCACTTTAAGTGCACTTCGCATATCACTTAAGGTTAAACACATAATAATGAACGTGCAGACAACACCTGAAACCATTACACCGGTTACATTAAAACCAAGAAATAACAAAGTGATTGTTAAACAAGTTTGTATGACAGCATGCGCAATACTATAAAAACAATACTTTTGCGCGTAATCAAATAATCGGTAGTAGGTGTACGGGATAGCAAGTACCGAGGCAAAAGTTAAATTTAAAATAAGTAACCTAAAATCAATCACCTTTATTTGCGCAGGTAAGGTTGCAATAATTTGCTCGCTAAATATAAAGCTACAGCCTAAAAAAAGCGCACTAAAGCAGATTGTTAATACCAGAGAGTCTCTAAATAATGCCATTTTTTCACGAAAAGATGGGTACTGTTGTTTTAGTAGTAGCTCAGGTAAACCAAGAGAAACCACTAAAGAGCATAGCGCTGACATGGTCACCAAAAAGTTCAGCTCACCAAACTCGCTCTTTTCTAAAAAGCGAGTTGAAATTGGTAAAAGTAAAAAGCCAAACCCTTTTACTGCAAAAATAGCTAAAGCAAAGTAACCAATTTGTTTTAAGTTACTCATAAAACCTCCCTATAAAGATTCAACCCATTTTGAAAGTTGCTGAGCTTGCTTAACTGCGTTGTAATGCTCGTTTACATGTTGCTTAGCATTTTGACCAAGTAGATAACGCTTATGTGGAGATAATTGGTGAAATTTATAAAGCATTTTGCTGAGTCCTGAGATACTACCTGGCATACATTTCATACCAACACTTGGGGTTACAATTTCGTTTGCCCCCATTAAGGTGGTAGTGAGAACAGGAAGGCCACAAGCCATGGCTTCTTTTAAAACTAACGGGCCTGTATCACGGTCGCCATTTTCTGCGACGCAAAAAGGGGCGATAAGCGCAGAATAATAAATTAGGTTTGAGCTAACCCAATCATGAGGTTTTTCACCTAGAAAGCGTATAGATTTACGAATACCAAGCTCTTCAGCCATATACATTAAATCATTAAGCATTGGCCCGTCCCCTACTATATCTAGGGTTATACCAAACTCTTTTGGAATATGTTTAAGTGCCGGTAATAGGAATTGCAGCCCTTTCTTTTCGACTAGACGACCGATAAAAATTAAACGAACAGATTCATTTAGGGACGATGGTACAAACTTAAATTGGCTAGTATCGATACCACAATGCAACAATTTGACATTGCTCTTCGAAAAGCGTTTAAATTGCATAGCCATTTCTTCACAAACTGCTATTGAAAAATCACAAAGAGCTAATTTAGGTTTTAAGTCTGCGTTGTTTACGTAAACATCATGGCCATGACCAATAGAAGATACTGTAATGTCAGCAAGTTTTGCCGCAACGATACCGTATGCAAGAGGCCCATGCATAAAATGGCAATGTAAATGATCTATCTTTGCAGCTTTTATATAACGTGCAATTTGATAACCATAAGCAAGCAAGGATTGTGTTGAAATTGATTTAAATTGAGCTGCAGTATGCGTTGCCCTTGCTAACTTATAAATGTTCAACATAGAAGGTAAGATTGATTTAAAAGCAGGCTTAGTGATTTTTTTAACTTCAATGGCACTGGTTAAGTTAATCATGACACTGGTTTTTTCAAATGTAAGAACTGTCACCTTATGCCCTGCATTTAGAAGAGCTTTAATTTCCGTTACAACAAATGTTTCAGATGCAATTGGAAAGCTTGGAACCAAAATAGCAATGTGCTTCATAAAAACGCTCCTATAAAAACTGTTATAAGAGCTATGGCAAGTTCCATACCCAGCAAAAAAACCGAAATATTCCCGAATTGAGATAAAAAATTACCGAAGATTTGCAAAATGCAACGCACAAAGAGAAAAGGCTGAGTAATTTCACAGAAAATACAGATTTAAAGCTGGCGTCTAAATTGCGTATCCTTTACTACGTGAAGAAATGCTATTGGAGCATATTATGAACAGCCAAGTCAGTATTATCATTCCTAACTACAACTGTTTGCAGTATCTAGATACCTGTATTAACAGCATTTACCAGCAAAAAAATGTTAATTTCGAAATTATTATTGTTGATGATGGCTCTACAGATGGCAGTAAAGAATACCTTGAGCAACTTGCTGCTGACAAAAGTGAAGTACGCATATTTAGCCAACAAAGAAAAGGCGTTGTCGCTGCTCGTAACCTTGCAATTACACAAGCAAAGTCAGAGTACGTAGCTTTTTTAGATGCCGATGATTATTGGTCAGCCGATAAACTTGCAGCTCAGTTAGCATTTCATAAAAAACATCCAGACTGTGTTTTAAGTTTTACTGACTACATGCATTTTAATGAAAACAACGAAGATATAATTGGCTGTTTTGATTATTGGCCCGAATTTAAATGCAATAAAGAAAACACAGACTTCCAGTTTCTAGATAATCCAATAAGCCAAATGATCACAACCAATATCGTTGGGACTTCGTCGGTCATGGTTAAACGTTCAACCATTGTTGATGTGGGTGGTTTTGACAATAAGTTAAGTAGCGCTACCGATTTAGATTGCTGGTTAAAAATAGCAAAAAAAGGTTATGTAGGTTATTCAACGCTGTGTGCAATGCACTATCTAATGCGTGCTAACTCTATAACATCAAATAGGGAAAATAGACTAGCGGCTATGGTTGAAATTATTAATCGTAACCAATCTGTTGTATCAAACAATGAACTTAAAAAAATCAAAGCACGTTTAAGTGAATGTTATGGCGAGTTCTATCGTGAACTTGGTCAGTATTCAAAAGCACTTATGTATTCGAATAAAGCCTTTTGGCTATTCCCTCATAAACGAAACTTTAAACATATGCTCTATGACTTGAAGCACTTATTTGGAGCACATTCATGAGAAAAAACATTGTAATCATCGATGATGATGAAGCAATTTTAAGGTCGCTAAAACGATTATTAGGTACTAATAACCATGTAATTTGTTTCTGCGACCCTCTATCGGCAATTGAGTATGCGAAACAGAACCCAATTAGTTTAGTCATTTGTGATCTGTTGATGCCTGCAATCAGTGGTTTTGCTGTTTTAGAGGACATTAAATTGCTACAGCCGAACTGCTCTCGCCTTTTGATTACCGGCTATGCAGAGCTAGAAGCTTCTAAAAGTGCGCTTAACAATAATATAGCTAATATGATTACCGCAAAACCTTGGGATAACTTTGAGCTAACTATGCTGGTTGATATATTAATTGAAAATAGTCACCTTAAATTTAATCAATGCGTAGAAAATGTGAGTTCATAGTGCAGCAGTTTGTGGTCGCTGCCGTTTACAGAGTTAACACCAACATTAGATAAAGAAACATCTTCACTCACTAAACAATGATCTATTGGTAAACCCAAAACTTTTAAATCACTTAGCTGGTTTTTTAAAGACCAAGATGTATAAAAACCTGCGTGATTAAAACAACTGCTTTTAATACTCATAAAGTATCGTGACCAAGGTACTGTATTAAAATCACCAGCAACTAACCAACTCCCCTTTAACTTTTTAATTTCTGAAGCAACTTCACTTAAAACTAAGTTTCTCTGACTCCACAAACTTTGAGTTCTAGGTGATGGAGGATGTAAAAACACACTATTTAACATAACGTTATTATATAAAAAGCTAAGCTTTACGTAGCCAAGCTTAGGATTATCAAACCGTATAATTTGCCTTTGTACGATAGGAAGTTTTGATAGAACAATAATGCCAAATGGCGCCCCTTCAACTTCAGCATAACCAAATAAATGATATTTCGAGTTTAGCTCATCAAGCACATGCCGATGCGTATCATTGAATTCAAACAGTACTAAGATATCATTTTGCGCATTTATAAATTGGCTAGTGATGATATTTGCTAAGTTAGGGTTACTATATTGCAAATTTACCTGGGCGATTTTGATATCTGTGTTTTGAGTCGCTTCAGATGATGAGTAAGGTTTAAAATGAAATAGTACTAAGCAAATACTTAGAGCAATTAAACTGAGAGATAGTTTTTTGTTCCACCACAACAAAAAAAATGCAGGTAAAAAACTACATACAATCAGCAACCCTCGTAAAGCGGCCGCCAAATCGAATAAGTAACCATCGAATTGATTAAATGCTAACACTAATATAGCTATATAACAGAATAAAAATATTAAACGCATCGCTCCCCTCCTCTGATAACTTATAGCTGCATATTTTGTTCCTTGCTGAGAAATGCTTAATACAAATATAGTATGATGTGTTCTTCTTATGTATTAAATTAAGCACCCGAAGGTACTTAATTAAAACTTACTGTAAGTCTTATTCGAATCCGTTGATCATTTTGTCGCACACTACCGGAGTTGGTCTGTGGTTATCATCAACAGCAACAAACGTAAAGCTACCCGAAATAGCTAAGTGTTTATCGTCTTTGTGCATTGTTTCTAAGAAGATTTCAACATCTACTTTAAGGCTAGTATTACCTACGTGTACAACTTTAGAAATAAGCTCTGCAAATGTACCAGCCGGAATGGCCTCTTTAAAATCAACACGGTCAGACGAAATCGTTACAAGTGGCTTACGGCAAAAACGTGTAGCAGCAATAAACGCTACTTCATCCATCCATGCCAACGCGTCACCGCCAAACAAAGTATTGTGGTGGTTAGTACGGCCAGGAAAAACTGTTTTTGTTACCGACGTTGTTGAGTCAGCAATACGCTTTGCAATAATAGCGTCACGATCGATTTGTTGTGTCATAGTCTCTACTTTTTATTAGCTAATGTGTCTTGCATCATTAGCGCAGGGTCAAGGCGTTCATTTTTCCAATTAAAACGCCAGTCTAAATGTGGGCCAGTTACGCGGCCGGTCGCACCGATCTCGGCAATTTTATCGCCACGCTTAATTTCGTCACCTACTTTTACATCTAATTTGCTTAAATGAATATAAGTAGAGGTAACACCATGGCCATGGTCAAGAATCAGGGTACCACCAGAGTAATATAAGTCAGCATCAGCAAAAACAACTGTGCCGCTCACTGGTGCATACACTGGGCTACCCGTTTTATTAGCAATGTCTAAACCAAAGTGCGGGCGGCGAGGTTCACCATTAAAGTAACGCTGGCTACCATAAACACCTGAAATACGCCCCGTTGCCGGCTTATAAACAGGGTCTAAAAAGTACCTTAAGTCAGAATTGACTTGCCTAGCTTTACGTACAGCTACAGCTTCACGGCTAATACGCTCAGACACTTCTTTAGGTGGCGAAACATATTTTTTTGCTACACCGGTGATTTTATCAATTTTGTAATCACGCTTAGTGATCACAATTGCTTGTTCGTGGCTTACACCAGCACTATCAACCCAAGAAAGGCTATGATTTGGCTTGGCATCACGACCAAAGCCAAATACAAACTCACCATTTGTTGAAAGCTTAAGAGGCTCACCATTGAAGCTAACACTTTTAGCGCCATCAATTTGGCCTGTTACTAAACCGCCTTGAGTTAAATGTCCTTTTAATTCAACAGCACTTGCAGTTAAAGAAAACAATCCTGCAAATGCTGCTATAAATAATCCTTTACGCATAACTGATTGACCCCTTGCCAACCCCTTCGTAAGCTGTAATTTTAACTTCTGAATCAGGGTATTGGTTTTTAACTTGTGAACTTAAGTAGTCTGCAATGCACTCAACCGTAGTATCGCAAGGTAAAATGTCACAGCGTGATTTGTCTATCGCCATTTCAAAATAGCCCTGCTGTGATGTGTAAGCAAAGCACACATCGTTCTGTTGTGCAGTTACATGCTTAAGGTCTGATTTATTGATTTCATCTTCAGCTGTTGCTAGATAAATGTCTTCCCATTTATCTGCCCACTCTTTTTGTAAGCGAGGCATAGCCATACCATCAAGGCTAATACCAATCTGAGAGCGATGACCATGAATAATACGCTGACAATTACCATCGTGCTTTTTAAGACCATGGCTGTAATGATAATAAAAACTTTGGCTATGCTCTGGGTATAAATTAATTTCAATCTTTTCGATGTTGCTAGGGAGCTCAGGCATAATAGTTTTAATTAAAAACTCAGTTACAGATTTTTCATCAATAACATCAGCATCGATTAAACAGTATGCTTGGTTAGGAGCACTCATAGCTAAGTGATAATTATCACCAAAGTGACAATCTAGCACGCTGTGCTCAGCATGCTGTTTTAGTGAACCGTTTAGAGAAGCTGGCACAGCAAGTTTATGGTCGATACAGTTATCAATAATGCCCTTGATTTGCTTTTTAACTAAGCCAAAATCAAGCACCATCGACTCATCATTTAATTGACCGTGCAGAGTTAAATCCACAATCCAGCTCTCGCCAACTGCGCCGCGTTTATTACACAAGTAAGAAAAATCAATCACTGTCAGTGAGTTTACAAAAAGGATCATAAATTTCCTTTAGACTGGTTAAAGAATCACAGCAATTATAATGATTTTTACTTCACAATGCGCGGTTTTATCTCCCTTTATCAGCGACAGTTTAATTAAATGGTCATAAAACAAGCTAAAAATAGCAAATAATTAACTGCTCCGAGTTGTTTAGCGTACAAGTGTACGCTAAAGTACGGGGCAATTTCTAAGCGATGAATGAGAGTTATGGAACCTAAAAACAGCTATACAAAAGAAGAATTGGTCCTTTGCGGTCAAGGTGAAATGTTCGGTGAAGGCAACTGTCGTTTACCAAGTGACAACATGCTAATGATGGACCGCATTATCTCTATCACTGCTGATGGTGGTGAGCACGGTAAAGGCCAAATCGTTGCAGAACTAGATATCAACCCTGATCTTTGGTTCTTCGACTGTCACTTTAAAGGTGACCCAGTAATGCCTGGTTGTCTTGGTCTTGATGCTATGTGGCAATTAGTTGGTTTCTTCCTAGGTTGGTCTGGTGGTCCTGGTCTTGGTCGTGCACTTGGTGTTGGTGAAGTTAAATTCACAGGTCAAATCTTACCAACAGCTAAAAAAGTAACTTATCGTTTAGACATGAAGCGTGTTATTAAACGTAAATTATTCATGGGTATGGCTGATGGTACTGTAGAAGTAGATGGCCGCGTAATCTATGAAGCAAAAGATCTTAAAGTAGGTCTTTTCCAAGATACATCTGCGTTTTAATCTTTAATTTAAGATACAAAATAGCAGATACAAAAAAGCCCCTAAATGGGGCTTTTTTGCGTAAATAAGGTGCCTATATTAAGTTTTAAACATGTTTCGGTTTTCAATGGCTTCTCGCCAGCCACCTAACCACTCAGATTTAGGGTCGATTTGTTGATAAGGGCATTGTTCTTTGGAACGGCCTGCCAAGCCTGCTTTATAACCTTGAGAATGAGCTCTTTCTAAACGATCTCTTTTCTGTCTCTTCATAGGTAATATCCTCACCTTTTTATATTTATAGATATGTAGCGAAATTGACATCTACATTTAATGAATAGTTAATAAAACTGTTAAATTCAAATAGCAAAAAGCAATTAAATAAATTGACAATAACTAACGTGCTGATGCTCAAATGAATTAACATTTTAAATGACTAAGTGGTCGTACCTCTTTAACTAAAACCATCTATTAATACACTTAAATTCAGCTAAAAACGATACAGCTCTTCTAGCTTCATTATTTGTGACCAAGCCAATTTCGGCAAAGTTCCCAATTAAATTGTAATCATGACAAAATTATGATGATTACAATTTAGTCAATTTAATGCTTGCACATTAAAAACCGATCGGTCTAATATAGTCGGTATGGAAACAAATAACTCTGTGCCAAGCCGTCGTGGCAGGCCACCAAAAATAGCGCGTTCAAATGCAGATACCCGCGCCCTTTTGATTAATACGGGGCTAGCTGTATTAACCGAAAAAGGCTTTAGCGCAACCGGCATTGATTTAATATTAAAATCAGCTCAGGTACCTAAGGGCTCTTTTTATCATTACTTCAAAAGTAAGAATGATTTTGGCTTAGCACTCATTGATGCTTACGACAGCTATTTTCAGGCAAAGTTAAAACGCCACCTAAACAACGATTCAACAACCCCTCTTGAGAGGATTGTGCTATTTGCCAATGACGCCAAACAAGGCATGGCAAAGTTTGAGTTTAAACGCGGCTGCTTAATAGGTAATTTAAACCAAGAAATCAGTCACCTTGATGAGCCTATGATTGACCGCATAAAACAGGCTTACGCCAACTGGCAAGCTTTAATCGAGCAATGCTTAGTTGATGCTAAGAAGCAAAAGCAAATTCCTCAATCATCAGATTGCAAAATGCTTGCTGAGTTCTTCTGGATTGGCTGGGAAGGCGCAGTGATGCGCTCTAAACTTGATAAATCAAGTGAACCGCTTACCCTTTATACAGCACAATTTTTACGCTTAATTTTATAAAGCCGTTTAAATACGGTTTTATTTTAACCATTAAAAGACGATCGGTCTAAAAGGAGTCAACATGACAACATCAGTAAAATCGGTAGTTATAAACAAAGATGATCAAGGCTACCGTGCCGAATACACAGACTTTCCTGTAGAAAGCATCCACCAGCAAGATGTAAATATTGATGTTGACTACAGTACATTGAATTACAAAGATGCCCTAGCCATTACAGGTAAAGGACCTGTGGTAAGAACATTTCCTATGATCCCCGGGATAGACCTTGCAGGTACAGTAACAGACTCTAAAAGCGATGAATTTAAAGTAGGTGATAAAGTTCTGTTAAATGGCTTTGGTGTTGGGGAAAAATACCTAGGTGGTTTGAGTTCAAAAGCGTCTATGAGTGCTGATTGGATCATCCCCCTCCCTGCTAATTTAACACCAAAACAGGCTATGCAAATTGGTACTGCAGGTTATACGGCAATGCTGAGTATCATCGCTTTAGAAAAACAAGGTATCACACCCCAAAGTGGCGAAATTCTTGTTACCGGTGCTAATGGCGGCGTGGGTAGTTTTGCTATCTATTTATTAAATAAACTAGGTTTTGATGTAGTTGCGACAACAGGACGAATGAACGAAGCAGATCACCTTGAAAAATTAGGCGCAAAACGCGTTTTATCACGCGAAGAATTCTCAGCACCTGGGAAACCACTCGCTAAAGAGCAATTCGCTGGCGCAATTGATTCTGTGGGTAGCCACACCCTTGCAAATGTGTGTGCATCGATTAAATACGGTGGTGTTGTAACAGCGTGTGGTTTAGCACAAGGTATGGACTTTCCAGCAACAGTAGCTCCGTTTATCCTTCGTGGCATTAGTCTAATGGGTATAGATAGTGTAATGCGCCCTAAAGCTGACCGAATTGAAGCATGGCAACGTTTAAGTGAGTTAGTTGAAGCTCAGTACCTCGATGCTATTTCGCAAGAAATTCCACTTTCTGAAGCCGTTGCAAATGCAGAAGCCTTATTAAAAGGTGAAATTCGCGGCCGTGTAGTGGTCAATTGTAAAGAATTAGCTCGAATATAAACATTCTTAGCAAGTTAGCTATAAAACTAGGGTAAAGGCAATTATACTTACCCTAGTTTTGTAATACCGGACAGTCTAATGAGTAATAAAGAAATTTTCAGCAATAACCCACTGCAAGGTGTTGGTATCGAGCAAGTAGTGACAGAGCTTGTCGAACAATATGGCTGGGAATTACTCCACGCCTATATGCGTTTGAACTGCTTTAAGAATAACCCAGATGTAAAATCTGCGGTTAAGTTTTTACGTAAAACCCAATGGGCACAAGAAAAAGTAGAGAACTTTTATTTGTATCGTCTCAAAAATTTACCACGCCCAGATGATGTAAACTATGAATTACCGCCGCGCGATCGTGTGATCCCTGCTGATCAAAAACCAGGTGAACCATGTGAGTTAAGTTTTACTGACGCTAAACGTATTCACGCTAAAAAAGAAGCCAAGCAAAAAGCCCGCACCCGTAAACAACGTTCAAGTGCGAGTAATCCTTGGGGTAATTAAGCTTTAGCTCTGAGCTATAAGCTTTTAGCTATTAGTTGAAATAAGCCGCCTTTAAGGGCGGTTTTTTATTTGAGTTAGCAAGTTAAGATTTGAAGGGCTATCTAAAGACGTTAATATTATTTGTTATTAATTTAAGGGTAACTTGAATATGTTAGACTGAGTTAATCATCATTAATGTCATTAAAAAAGGATGTGTATGTCTAACTACAACGAATCACCTGAACAAATCGCAAATGCAACGCAAGATTTCGTGATGCAACAAACAATGTTGCGCATTAAAGATCCAAAGCCTTCTTTAGATTTCTACCAAAACGTTTTAGGCATGAAGTTACTGGGTAAATATGACTTCCCTAAAATGGAGTTTACGCTGTACTTTTTAGGTTATGAGCAAGAAATGCCAAAAGGCACAGCTAAAGAAAAAGCACAGTGGGTGTTTCGTCGCCCTGCTCTTATCGAGCTTACACACAATTGGGGCACAGAAAACGACGACAGTTTTGCTGGTTACCATAGTGGTAATGATGAACCAAAAGGCTTTGGTCATATCGGTATTAGTGTGCCAGACGTATATGCAGCATGCGAGCGTTTTGCAAGATACGATGTTGAGTTTGTAAAAAAACCAGACGATGGCTCTATGAAAGGTCTAGCCTTTATAAAAGACCCAGATGGTTATTTGATAGAGATACTTTCTGCTGAAGGGATCACTGAGATAATTGAAGAGCATAAGTAAAAGCCAATTACCCACAAACCTGCTATTTAGCAGGTTTTTTAATTTACGCTTTTGATATGTAGTAGTCAGTGTTTGTATGTTTTGCATTAGCAAGTGAATGTCAGGCTCTATAAAAAGCTTTTTATTTGAAATGAATAAAAAACACTGTAACTTTTAGCGAGTAGCCATCGTTTTTTAAATACACTTATAATTAAAGAAAGTGCCAAGAAACATCATAACAAGGGCCATTTAAATCATATTGCAGTTCTTGATCATTCCGGGTAAAGGTCGCTGTAGCTTTAAATTTAAAGTTTGACGTATCTTTTCTGTTAATTGCCAAAGCTTGCTCTATTTCATCCCATCTTTTAGATATACCACCATGCCCAGGATGACTATCGGCTTTTAATTCACCTGACTGATATTTTTTATTCCATTTAACAAAAATTTGCCATTGCTCAATCTCTAATTGAAGTTCAGATTCCGATATTAAATAAAGAGAAAACTCATCAGTAAATCCACTGTCATCATTGAAGTCTGAAACAAACCTGTAATGTCTCCCCTCAATAGATGTGATACCCCCTCTTGGCCCATCATAATATAAATTCTCGACAAGGACTTTAGACATTAGCATTCACTGAAAGCCTTTAGATAAATTGAAAGGATGAATAAACAATACCTATTATTAGCCACTACAAAAAGAACTAACGACTACATCATTAGGTAATTAAGGTGTTTTTTTACGGTTGTCATTGTAGATCTCCTTATCACAATCTAACAACAACCGTTCTACCGATGAAGTCATGTATTGCACGACGCTTTTCATTAAACAGCATGGTTATAAATTCTGACAATGCCCAAACTGTAGCTAATGAATTCAGACCCATAATTAAATAAGTTAAAACCGCAGGTACGCTACCAAGTTGTTGTAACGATATTGAAATAGAAAAAACTAATAGAATCCAAGACGAGTTAATAGCAATATTAACAGATTCTCTGCGAACCGATTGCTTAAGCGTAATGCTCGTTTCGGTTTCATGATTGAGGACTTTAACATCCATGACCATCTTGCCAAGTGTTTGACCATAAAACCCATGCATGAAAACAACATAGCCAATGTACTGAAAGCCATTAACAGCTTGTAAAATCGAGTTTTCGTAAGAATATTCAACGTCAAAGAGTAAGCATTCGATATAAAGTAATGCTGTAAAAATTAAGCCATCAATAATAGCAGCCCAAAAACGAGGCCAAAAAGTAGCATACCTTTTACTCGTTTCTAGCTCTTCAAACTCTGCTTTTATTTCTGGGTCTTTTAATTTATTTGCAATCTCTAATTCTAACTCTTGCGCTCTTTGTGGGAAGCTTTCTTTATCAATATACTTTTGAGCATCTAATAGCTCATCTAATGAATAATTTTTATAATTTGGGCTGTAGTCCATGTTTATTATTCTCCTTAACTGCTTGAATCAGGTTAGCTTTTAGCATTCCACTCTTTTGGGATCTCGCGGATAAAACTCATCGGGCTGTTTAGTACATAAATTAAATTCACGGGTATTTTTGTAAGGTAGCTTCATAAAGCCTGCCACACCTACATCTGTGATATTAACTGCGTACTGCATAAGCTTACTTAATAAGCGTTTAAATTCAGGCTCTTTACTGGCATCAAGCAAACGATAGTAATGATGTATTTTCATCCTATCAGGTAAGGCTTCGAAAATGATACAGCCCGTGTGGTGTATTTGGTTTAGCTCAAATACGCACTTTATAACCTTTTTCGGGAGCTGTAATTGCTCATCAGGGTCTTTACCATCTTCAAAGTAAGAGTGTGGCCTGGTTACGTCTGAGGCTTGTACATCCATTACTTCGTAATCAAGCTCAGGTAAATTCTCAAACTTAAACGCACCTGTGCCATCACGCTCGAGCTGAATGGTTTTACGCGCATCAAACAAGCAACATTTAAAGAGACCTTTTTGTTCAATCCCCTGTGCTAACATCACCGTGTTGTTAATCGCATCGGTAAACGCAGTGCCAAGCGTTTCATCATGCAGAATAAGGGAAGACTCGACAAACAGTGAGTTTTCTTTCCAATGAAAACTCAAGCCCCCTACTACTGGGTATTTTGCTAATCGGCTTATTGAGGCCAAAAATGCTTTTTCGGTGTCGCCGGTATCAAATAAAAACTCTTTGTAGTATCTGTCGAGCTGGGCATCGTTTACATCTAGTAATTGTTGATTATGGTCCGCTTGTCTTAAAAATTGCTTACGAGAGCTATATACCACCGTGTCTGGGTGTTCATCAAACTCACTAAACCAATAAGGAATATACGGGCGAATGACTTTACGGGGCAGCTCAGGGAGGTAAGCTTTAGCCATTGTAGGCATGTTTCGCATAAAATAATCACCTGCGCCATCTCTGGTTGCCTTATCTTTTGAAAGCATACCGTCAATAACCCGGGCAAGCTCCATAGGTAAATTCAGGCTTGTAGCCGGAATAACCGCAGCACCAAATCTACAAGATTGTGCAGAGGCCAATGCATAAAGGGTTGAGGCAACACCTTGTTCATCAAAACGTGGCGATGACTGCCCGCCTGACATTTGCTCATCACCAATAAAGTACACATCACCCATACGTGCATTAGTGGTACTGATATCAGCAGACATAAGATCCATAAAATTGCTGGCAACCGGATTACCATCAGCATCTATTTGTGCATAAACAGAGCTGCCCCAGTCTACCAAAGACAACTTGTTAGTTTGTTCATCATAAACGATGTTAGAGGGTTTAATATCGCCATGCACAATTGGGTGTGGGCTTAAGCCATTTTTGTGTTCACGTAAATCTAAAAGCACATTACGTAGCCTAAGTGCCAGCGCCATAACTTTTGCTGCACTAAAACGCCCCTGTTTAATGGAGATTTTTTCTAAGTCTTCACCTAGAGCGCGCTCCATCATTAAAATGCCTTGCTTTTTAATGCGTTCAAAGGCATAAAATTTTGGCACGAGCGGATTATTAACTTGCGAGAGCATGTACGCTTCGTCTTCTAAACGGTCACGTACACTTTGTGCAAGGGTTATACGTGAAAACTTAAATACCCAAGGTAAGTCTTCATCATCAACACCGGCAAAAACAAATCCAAACGCACCAGAGCCAATTAATTCAACGTCACTGTAACCAAGCAAAGTAAGCTGTTTAATACAAATATTAAGCCATTGGCGGTGCTTTTTAGCATCATGGTGAGACAGTAAATAAACAGACTGTTCTTCATTGATATAAAAATTGCGGATTTGTTTGGGATTCACTACATCTCTCAAAGTTAAGCGGCTTTTAACCGCTTAATTATTGAATGCTAGGCAGTTAATTACAAGGCTTTTGCTCTTCGATGATCCAGCCATGATTTTTAAAAACTATTTCGGAAAAAATTAAAATGGCACCAGCAAGTAAAATTAGCTCGTTCAGTGATATTGCTTCTGCCATGAATACCCATCCCAAAACAAAAAAAGCTAAGAGATCGAGATACCTGAAATACCAAGCGACTTTTCGTGTTTTACCGTATGTGAGTCTGTAGCGCTGAACTAATTCACCTTCACACTCTAATGAAATAACGGCTGAGAACTTAAAAAAGGGTTTAACCCTTACACACAACTGACAGGCTTTACCATCAATACTAAACTCATGAACAGATTTAGTTTTAAAGTTACGTGATTCTGCTATTAATTCACCGTCTACTTTCAGTACTTCTTTTCCTGAATAAGCCGAACCCCAGTATTCAATTAAATGTTCACCTAGTTTGAAGTTAGCTTTGATTCCCTTGCTCATTGATACTGTAATGCCATCAGTGTTCATAACAAATCTCCTTATCATTATGAATTTAAAATACTTTAAAAATAAAAAAACGGCAAGCTAGGCTTACCGTTTTGGTACTTTCAATGGGTAAAGGGTTACCTTTTGAAATTAAAGGCGAATACCGCCATCAATTTCAACAACACGACCTGTAAAGAAGTCATTCTCTACAATGTATTGTGCTGTTTGGGCAATTTCTTCTGCTTCACCAAAACGACCCACTGGCGTTACCGCCATCATGCGTTGTTTTGCTTCTGGTTTCATTGCATCTGTCATTGCTGTGCGAATAACACCTGGTGCGATTGCACCAACACGGATACCAAAGCGACCTAATTCTTTCGCCCAACCCGTTGTCATCGCAACAACACCAGCTTTAGACGCAGCATAGTTTGTTTGGCCAATGTTACCAGCACGGGCAACACTCGACATATTAACAATAACGCCACCTTTGCTAGACTCAATCATGTGGCTCGCAGCTTCACGACCTGCTAAGAATACACCGGTCAGGTTCACATCAATAACAGATTGAAATTGAGCTAACGACATTTTATCTACCACTTTGCCTTCTTTTGCTTTGATAAACATACCATCGCGTAAGATACCTGCGTTATTAATTAACACGCCGATATGGCCAAAGTCTTTGTTAATAGTGTTGAACGTTGCTACCACAGCATCTTCATCTGTAACATTAGCAGCATACGCCATAACTTTTGTACCATATTTAGCAAGCGCTGATACTGCAGTATCAAGAACGTCTTGTTGCATATCGATAAGGGCGATGTTCGCGCCAAGGGATGCAAATTTCTCGGCCATCGCAAAGCCTAAACCTTGCGCACCACCGGTAATTACGATGTTGTTGTTTTTAATTTCCACAACAATCTCCTACTTCGAGAATAATTTAAAAATAGCGCTAAAATCATCACTACCCGCACCTTGATGCTGAAGCATAGTGTATAGATTCTTCGCCATTGACCCCATTGGGGTAGATGAATTACTTTGCTGAGCCGCTTCCATAGCAAGACCTAAGTCTTTTGCCATCAAATCAACCATAAAGCCAGGTTTATAATCATTACTTGCTGGTGCTGTTTCCATTACACCAGGGCATGGGTTGTAAAGCTCAAGCGTCCAGTTACGGCCAGAGCTTGCAGTCATGATGTCACTTAACACTTTTGGATCAAGCCCGTTGTTAATGCCCATTTGTAGTGCTTCGCTAGTACCAGCCATTAAAATGCTTAGCAGCATGTTGTTACATATTTTTGCGACTTGGCCTGCACCAATATCACCAGCATGAAAGATGTTTTTACCCATATCTGCTAAAGCCAGTTTGGCTTTTTCAAAGTGGCTTTGCTCACCACCGACGATAAAGGTTAAAGTACCCGCTGTTGCACCTGCAACACCACCTGATACAGGTGCATCAACAAAATCAATGCCTTTTTGAGCAAGTTCGCTACCCACTTGACGCGCTGATTCTGCATCAATGGTTGAGCAGTCAATCACTAAAGTTTTGCTATCAAGTAAGTTGATAAGGCCTGTTTCGCCTAAATAAAGAGACTTAACGTGTTTGCTTGCTGGCAGCATACTGATAAAAATATCAGCGCCAATGGCACACTCAGCTGCATCGGTAGCAGCAATTGCACCTTTATCGGCAAGCTCACTGACCGCTGCTTTATTTAAGTCAAACACACGAACTGTATGACCTGCATTGACAAGGTTTGCCGCCATTGGGCCACCCATGTTGCCTAAACCAATAAATCCTATTGTTAATTTAGCCATTTGTTTACCCCTTGGACTTAAGATGACGTTAATGAGTTTAGTGGGTGAGATTGCTCATCCCAGCGTGCTGTAAAGAAGCTATCTACAACTGCTTCGTCGATATCGCTGAGCGATTTAAACTGCCAGTTAGGTGCACCGTCTTTGTCGATTAATAGCGCACGAACCCCTTCTTGAAACTCGCCTACTTCGCCACAGCGTACTGACATACCTAGCTCCATTTTAAAGCAATCTGCTAACGTCATCTCTTTTGAATTAGCTAATTGACGTTCAACCAGCGCACAACTAAGCGGACAACCATGTGCTAATGACTTTTGCGCACGGGTAAGCCATTTGTCTTCAGTTTGTAAAGCTTGAATGTAGTCAATTTTTCCCTGCAATGAATCAAACTCAGCCAGCTTTTGAATAACCGCTAAGTTATCTTTTACATTGCCTTTAGGAACACGGCCTGAAATATTATCAATCGAGATTAGAATGTTAGTCAGCTTTTCGTGATTTAATGAGGCTGTTTTGCCCCATTTTTCAGCGGTGATAGCCGTTAAAATAGCGTCATATTTATCTGCTGTTGCATAGTGATCAGCAAGATTAACAAACAAGGCATCTTCAGCATTGATAGACGCCGCAGTTAACCCTAAGAATAGACCCACTTGCTCAGGCATTTTATGTAAGAAGTAACTGCCGCCAACATCTGGGTATAAACCAATGGTTAGCTCAGGCATTGCAATACGTGATGTTTCTGTTACCACTCGGTGACTTGCCCCAGCCATTAAGCCAAGGCCGCCACCCATAACAATGCCATTACCCCAAAGTAATATTGGCTTTTCATAACAGTGAATTAGGTAGTCTAATTTGTACTCAAGGGTAAAAAAGTCTTCAATGTAGTTAGCAGGCTCACCTGTGCTCATTGCTTTATGCAGGCTTACTACATCGCCACCGGCACAAAATGCTTTTTCGCCAGCCCCTTTTAGCACGACCATGGCAACGGCGTCATCGTCAGCCCATTTTCTAAGCTGAGGCTCAAGCAGTTGGATCATGTCGTAATTTAAAGCATTTAACGACTTAGGCGCATTGAGTGTCGCAATTGCAATGAGGCCACTCTCGGCCTCTGCAGTTTCAAACACCACAGGCGCATCTTGATGATTTAGTAGTGTTACGTTAGTCATTAGCCATTTACCCAATTTGCTTTACGCTTTTCTAAGAACGCATTCACGCCTTCTTTTTGGTCTTGCGTATCAAACAACTGAACAAATAGCTCACGCTCTAATGGCAACGCATGAGCCATAGGTTGTGTGCGACCTTTTTGAATAAGTTCTTTACATGCAGTCACAGCAACCGGGCTTTGTTCACCAACTTGGTTAGCAAGTTTCATTGCCGCAGCTAAACTTTCGCCAGCACCAACCACTTCTTCAACAAGGCCAATTTCGCGTGCTTTTTCAGCTTTTAGGCGCTCGCCACATAAGATCATGCGTTTTGCCCAACCTTCACCAACAAGCCATGCAAGGTTTTGCGTACCGCCAGCACAAGGCAACAAGCCAACTTTCGCTTCAGGAAGTGCCATTTGAGCTTGCTCTTCAGCAATACGAATATCACAAGCAAGGGCTACTTCAAGACCACCGCCCATGGCATAACCATTAATTGCCGCGATTGATACACCACGGAAATTTGTTAGTGCCTCAAATGCATCACCAAACACTTTTGACATAGTGGCAGCAACGCCTTTGTCACCGCTGGCAAACACGTTTAAATCGGCACCTGCACTAAAGAACTTTTCACCTTGGCCTGTAATCACTAATGCATAGACATTTTTGTTAGCATTTAGCTCAGTTACAGTGTCTTTAAGCGCGGTTAATGTATCTTGTGTCCAGGTATTCGCTGGCGGGTTATTCATGGTTAAAACCGCTACGTTACCTTCAATATTTAAATCAATCGATGGATTAGACATAGTATGCTCCTTATAGAATGTCGCCAGCTGACTCAGCTAAGATACGACGTGCGATAATCACACGCATGATTTCGTTTGTGCCTTCAAGAATTTGATGCACACGTACGTCTCTAAAATGACGCTCTAATGGGTATTCTTTGATGTAACCGTAACCACCGTGAATTTGTAGTGCGTCGTCACATACTTTAAAACCAACATCTGTAGCAAAACGTTTTGCCATCGCGCAGTAAGTGGTTTTTTCGCTGTCACCAGTATCTAGTTTAAATGCGGCTAAGCGCACCATTTGACGAGCTGCAACAAGCTCGGTGTTCATGTCGGCAATTTTAAATTGCAGTGCTTGGAAAGCAGCTAATGGCTTACCAAATTGCTCACGTTCTTTTAAGTATTCGCGCGCAGTATTAAGAGCTGCTTGTGCTGTACCTAATGAACAGGTAGCAATATTAATTCGGCCACCATCTAGGCCTTGCATTGCAAACTTAAAGCCTTCGCCTTCTTGGCCTAGTAAGTTAGCCGCAGGAATTCTGACACCTTCAAAGCTAATTAAACGTGTTGGCTGTGCATTCCAGCCCATTTTTTCTTCAGCTTTACCGTACTCAATACCTGCAGCATCTGCAGGCACAACAAATGCCGAAATACCGGCTGCGCCTTCACCACCAGTGCGCGCCATAACTACAAGTAAATCAGTTTCACCAGCACCCGAGATAAACATTTTAGAGCCTGAGATCACATACTCATCGCCCTCTTTTACCGCTTTAGTTTTTAGTGATGCTGCATCAGAGCCAGAGCCAGGCTCTGTTAAGCAGTAAGAAGCAAGTAACTCACCCATGACTAATTGCTCACAGTACTGAGCTTTAACATCTTCAGTACCAAAGCTTGCAATCATCCAGGTTGCCATATTATGAATTGTCAACATAGCAGTCGTTGCTGTACAACCCATTGCAAGCTGTTCAAAGATAATGCTTGAATCTAAGCGAGATAAACCTAAGCCGCCCGCTTCTTCTGGGGTATATAAACCACAAAAGCCAAGCTCACCGGCTGCTTTAATGGTGTCTTTAGGGAAAATGTGTTCTTGGTCCCACTTAGCAGCATGTGGAGCAAGTTCAGACTCTGCAAACTGACGGGCTGTTTCAGCAAACGCTTGCTGATCTTCGGTTAAATTAAAGTCCATAGTAGACCTCTATTTTGTTGTCTTATTCTTGTGTGAATAACGATTGTTGTCGTTTAAATGTGTGTTCTTTGAGCGAGGCATGTGCTCGCTCAGCAGTAAATTAATTACGGCTTATTTAAGGTTGATACTCATGTTCGGACCTGAGGCGATATCATCCTCGAACCAACGTGAAGTAATTGTTTTCGTTTCTGTGTAAAAACGAATACCTTGCTTACCATAGGTGTGTTGGTCACCGTAGAATGAGCCTTTCCAACCTGTGAATGAGAAAAACGGTAGTGGCACAGGAATTGGCACATTGATACCAACTTGACCTACTTCGATTTCATGTTGGAATTTACGTGCAGCAGCGCCGCTTGATGTGAATAACGAAGTACCGTTACCGTAAGGCGAGTTATTGATAAGCTCAATCGCCTCTTCAAGGGTATCTACAAACATACAAGCCAGTACAGGACCAAAGATCTCTTCTTTGTATAAATCCATCTCGGTTGTTACATCAGTAAATAGCGTTGGACCAACCCAGTTACCTTGCTCGTAACCTTCAACAGTAAAGTCAGAGCCATCAATTAAGCACGTTGCACCTTGTTCTTTACCACTTGCGATAAGTGATAAAATACGATCTTTAGCTGCTTTTGATGTTTGTGGGCCGTAAGCCGCGTTAGCATCATCCCATACACCTGGGCGTACGTTTTCAAAGCCTGCTTTAATTTCATCAACCCAGTCTTTTGCTTGACCAACGAATACAGCAACCGAAATACCCATACAGCGCTGACCCGCAGCACCTACAGACGCACCTACAAGGTTGTTTACAACATGCGATTTACTTGCATCAGGCATAATAACCATGTGGTTTTTTGCACCTACACAAGCTTGCACGCGTTTAAGGTTTGCTGTGCCTTTTGAATAGATGTATTCACCTACACCACACGAACCTACAAATGAAATAGCACGTACTGCTGGGTCTTCTAATAAACGGTCAACTTGTGGTTTTGTACCATGAACAACTTGTAACACCCCTTTTGGTGCACCCGCTTCAACAAATAGTTCAGCTAAACGCATTGGTGTTAGTGGATCTTGCTCTGATGGTTTCAGAATAAAGGTATTACCACACACAATAGCCAGTGGGAACATCCATAATGGGATCATCGCAGGGAAGTTAAATGGTGTAATACCCGCACATACACCCAGTGGCTGCATGTAAGAGTAAGTATCGATTTTACGCGCTACGTTTTCCATTGTTTCGCCCATCATTAATGATGGTGCATTGGCTGCTTGCTCAACAACTTCAATACCACGCCAAACATCGCCTTTGGCATCTTCAAATGTTTTACCCAGCTCATGACAAATGATCGTCGCAAGCTCATCATGGTTTTCTTTTAGTAGTGCTGCGTATTTCATCATAATGCGCGCACGCTCAGAAATTGGCACTTCTTTCCATGTTTTAAATGTTTCTTTTGCAGAGGCAATGGCTGCATCCATTTCAGCATCCGTTGCACACGGAACTTGAGCTAACACTTCTTGGTTTGCAGGATTGATAACATCAATCAACTGCGTTGAACTTGATTGGGTAAATTCGCCGTTGATAAATAAAGGTACTTGGTGCATGAGGCACTCCTCCCCAGTGGGTATAAAGAGGCCGCAACATGATAGTTTTTAAAATACGTTGCGGCTGTGAGAGATTAAAATTCTAAAGCGATTAAAGAGCTTCAACTGCCATAGCAACAGCTTCACCACCACCGATACACAGTGAGGCAACACCTTTGCTAAGACCACGATTCTTTAATGCATGGATTAACGTTACTAAGATACGCGCACCGCTTGCACCAATTGGGTGACCAAGTGCACAGGCACCGCCGTTTACGTTTACTTTGCTTTCATCAAGTTTTAGCTCGTTAATTGCAAGCATAGTCACCATGGCAAACGCTTCGTTGATTTCCCATAAATCAACATCATTAATAGACCAACCGGCTTTTTCTAAAAGCGATTGCATCGCGCCAACCGGTGCTAGCGTAAATTCGCTTGGTGCTTGAGAGTGTGTGCTGTGAGCAACGATACGACAAAGTGGTGTTAAACCTTGTGCTTTAGCATCTGATTCACGCATTAACACAAGCGCTGCTGCACCATCAGAAATTGATGACGAGTTTGCAGCTGTAATAGTGCCATCTTTTTTGAATGCAGGACGTAAACCTGGGATTTTATCTGGACGTGCATTGCCTGGTTGCTCATCAATTGCAACGGTCACATCACCTTTGCGTGTAGAAATAGTGTGCGCGGCAATCTCGTTTGCAAATGCACCTGTTTCAATCGCACTATTCGCTTTAGTCAGTGAGCTAAGTGCAAAGTTATCCATTTGTTCACGACCAATTGAATACTGATCGGCAGTGTCTTGTGCAAAACAACCCATTGCTTTGTTGTCGTAAGCATCTTCAAGCCCATCACACATCATGTGATCTTTTACTTCGCCATGGCCCATACGCATACCTGAACGTGCATTTGGTAACATATAAGGGGCATTACTCATGCTTTCCATACCACCAGCAACCGCTGAGTTGATAGAGCCTGATTTAATTAAGTCATGGGCAAACATTGCAGCTTTTAAGCCAGAGCCACATACTTTGTTGATTGTTGTAGCGCCAGTACCTTGATTAAGACCCGCTTTTAACA
The DNA here is from genome assembly GCF_001401795.1 of Pseudoalteromonas sp. P1-26. Classification (NCBI taxonomy): domain Bacteria; kingdom Pseudomonadati; phylum Pseudomonadota; class Gammaproteobacteria; order Alteromonadales; family Pseudoalteromonadaceae; genus Pseudoalteromonas; species Pseudoalteromonas sp. P1-26. Next base: position 56,077 of record NZ_LKDX01000014.1, read on the forward strand.
TTGCTTGGCGTGCAGGTGCTTGACCAAGACCAGCTGGTAATACACAGCCCATAATCACTTCATCAATCTTATCGGCAGATAAACCGGCTTGCTCTAAGCTACTTTTAATAGCTGTAGCACCTAAATCAGTTGCGTGTGCACCACTTAGTGCGCCCATAAAACCACCCATAGGGGTACGTTTTGCGGCAACAATAACAACGGCTTCAGTAGTCATAATTGGCTCCATGTAAGTGGTTATCATCATGTGTTCAAATCATGTGTAACCAAACAGTTAATTTGTTATAGTTTAATTTCGATTTAATTCAGCATACATAATATTTACGTTTACGCCAACGTAAATCTAAAATCAACATTTTTGCGGCCGGTAAAACTGTAAACTTATCTGTATTTTGTTGTATGAAAAATCGAACATGTGCTTACAAGGCTAGATAAATAAAGCTTTTCAACAAATCCAACCAGTTATCTTTATAAGTCTAAAGTATAACCCCCAAATCCCCCTTTACCTTTACGTAAACTTCACTTATATTGGTGTTATTCGAATGAGGTAAATAAATCATGAAACAAGATAATCAAACAAACTTTGAAAGCGCAGCAGTTGAACCTGCTAGCAATGAGCAAACGTTTAGTATCAGCGAACTAGCAAAAGAATTTGATATAACGACCCGCTCTATCCGCTTTTATGAAGACCAAGGCCTGATCTCACCTGATCGCAATGGTCAAACCCGTATTTATTCAAAACGTGACAAAGTAAGACTAAAACTTATTCTACGTGGTAAACGCTTAGGCTTTACCTTGGCTGAAACGGGCCGTTTGTTTGAACTTTACGATGCAGATAAATCGAGCGCTAAACAGCTAGTCACTATGCTTGACCTTATCGCAGAGAAAAAAGCGGACCTAAGCCAACAAATGGACGACATTAAAGTTGTACTAATGGAATTGGTGACCGCAGAACGTCGCTGTCGTGAAACCCTTAATAATTTAGACGAATAACCTGACAACAATCTCGTCAACAGACTCTCACAGGAACACACATTATGAGCACTATTTCACTTTATAAAGAAATGAACTTCGGACTTGGCGAAACAGCAGACATGATCCGCGATCATGTAAATAGCTTTGCTAGCCAAGAAATTGCCCCACTTGCAGAACAAACAGATGTAGACAATGCCTTCCCTAATCAACTTTGGCCACAGCTTGGCGAAATGGGTTTATTAGGTATGACAGTACCTGAAGAATTTGGCGGTGCTGGCCTTGGCTACCTTGAACATGTTATTGCAATGGAAGAAATTAGCCGTGCAAGTGCATCGATTGGTTTAAGTTATGGTGCTCATTCAAATTTATGTGTTAACCAAATTAACCGTAATGGGTCTCAGGCTCAAAAAGAGAAATACCTACCTAAGCTTATCAGCGGTGAACACATTGGTGCCCTTGCGATGAGTGAGCCAAATGCGGGTTCTGATGTTGTATCAATGAAATTAAAAGCTGAGAAAAAAGGCGATGTATTTGTACTTAACGGTAACAAAATGTGGATCACTAATGGTCCAGATGCCGATACCTTTGTTATTTATGCAAAAACAGATTTAAATGCTGGCCCTAAAGGGATCACCGCTTTCATCGTTGAACGTAACACACCAGGATTCTCTACTGCGCAAAAGCTAGACAAACTTGGTATGCGTGGCTCTAACACCTGTGAATTAGTGTTCGAGAACTGCGAAGTACCAGCAGAAAACATTCTAGGTAACTTAAACGAAGGCGTAAAAGTACTTATGAGTGGCCTTGATTATGAGCGTGTTGTTTTAGCTGCAGGCCCGCTTGGCATTATGCAAGCATGTATGGACATTGTGGTTCCTTATATTCATGAGCGTAAACAATTTGATAGCCCAATTGGTCAATTCCAACTTATTCAAGGCAAAATTGCTGACATGTACACGCAAATGAATGCAGCTCGTTCATACGTTTACACGGTAGCTCGTGCATGTGACCGCGGCGAAACAACGCGTAAAGATGCCGCTGGCGCTATTTTATATGCAGCAGAGCTTGCAACTAAGATGGCCCTAGATGCTATCCAAATCTTAGGTGGTAATGGTTATATCAACGAATATGCGACAGGTCGTTTATTACGTGATGCAAAACTATATGAAATTGGTGCAGGTACATCTGAAATCCGCCGCATGCTAATTGGTCGCGAATTATTCACTGAAAGCCGATAGGACCTTGTTATGACGATTTTAAAATCGAGTGTAAATCCACACGATCCGCAATTTTTGCAAAATCACGACAACATGGCAGCGCTCGTAAGTGATTTACGTGAAAAAGTCGCTGATATCCGTTTAGGTGGAGGCCCTGCCCTGATTGAGCGCCACCAAGGTCGTGGTAAGTTGTTTGTTCGTGACCGTATTGAAACGCTACTTGATGAAGGCTCGCCATTTTTAGAGATCTCTCAATTTGCTGCCTTTGGCGTGTACGAACAAGCCATTCCATGTGCCGGTGTTGTTGCTGGTATTGGTCGTGTGAAAGGCGTCGAATGTATGATCATCGCCAATGATGCAACAGTAAAAGGCGGTACATACTTTCCACTAACGGTGAAAAAACATCTACGTGCTCAAGATATCGCAGAACGTTGTCATTTACCGTGTATTTATTTAGTTGATTCAGGCGGTGCAAACCTGCCTGAACAAGATGATGTATTTCCAGATAAATTACACTTTGGCCGTATTTTCTATAATCAGGCTCGTATGTCTGGTAAAGGCATTCCACAAATTGCAGTCGTAATGGGTTTATGTACCGCAGGTGGTGCTTATGTACCAGCGATGGCTGATGAAAGTATTATCGTAAAAGAGCAAGGTACAATTTTCTTAGCAGGCCCGCCACTGGTTAAAGCAGCTACGGGTGAAGAAGTGAGTGCTGAAGAGCTCGGTGGTGCCGATGTTCACTGTAAAACATCCGGTGTTGCTGACCACTATGCTGAAAACGATGCCCATGCACTTTCTATCGCGCGCCAATGTATTGAACGAATAAACTATCAGCGCCCTACTGCACCATTACTTGATGATGTTAAACCACCGCGTTACGACATTAACGAAATTTACGGCATTGTGGGTACTGACCTTAAAAAGCCATTTGATGTACGCGAAGTAATTGCCCGTGTTGTTGATGATTCATCGTTTGATGAATTTAAACGCTACTTTGGCGAAACACTAGTAACCGGCTTTGCAAAAATATTTGGTCACCCTGTCGGTATTGTTGCCAACAACGGCATTTTATTTAGTGAATCAGCGCAAAAAGGCGCGCACTTTATACAACTATGTGCACAACGCAAAATTCCTTTAGTGTTTTTACAAAACATTACTGGCTTTATGGTTGGTAAAAAATACGAAGCCGAAGGCATCGCCAAACATGGTGCGAAAATGGTAACCGCTGTGTCATGTGCTGATGTGCCAAAATTCACCGTGTTAATTGGTGGCTCGTATGGTGCAGGTAACTACGGTATGTGTGGCCGCGCGTTTGAACCTACCATGATGTGGATGTGGCCAAATGCCCGTATATCTGTAATGGGTGGTGAACAAGCAGCAGGCGTTCTTGCACAAGTTAAACAAGATGGTTTAGCCCGTAAAGGCGAAAGCATGACTGATGAGCAGGTCAGTGAGTTTAAAAAGCCAATTATCGAGCAATACGAAAAACAAGGTCATCCATATTACGCCAGTGCCCGCCTTTGGGATGATGGCATTATCGATCCTGCTGATACTCGCAATGTATTAGGGCTTGCCTTAAGTGCAGCTAAAAATGCACCAGAGCGCGATTCTCAGTTCGGCGTATTTAGAATGTAATGGAGGCCTTATGTCAGTAACACTCGAAATAACAAAATCAAATGTGGCTGTACTGGTACTAAGTCGCCCAGAAAAACACAATGCATTTAACGAAGAAGTCATCAGTGAGCTGATCCGTTTAATTGAACACGCAAATAGCTGTGATGTGCGCGCACTGGTTTTAAGAACCGAAGGTAAGCACTTCTCTGCTGGCGCTGATTTAAACTGGATGAAGTCGATGGCTGGCAATGACTTTGCAGAAAACTTAGCGGACTCTATGCAGCTAGCAAAGCTTATGAAAGTTCTTGCTACAAGCCCACATCCAACAATTTGTGCCGTACAAGGTGCTGCATTTGGCGGTGCGTTAGGCTTGATTGCGTGTTGTGATATCGCAATTTGCCAAGACGATGCACAGTTTTGCTTAAGTGAAGTAAAGCTGGGCCTTATTCCTGCGGTTATCAGCCCTTATGTCATTAAAGCTATCGGTGAGCGCGCTGCACGTCGTTATTTTTTAACGGCAGAGATTTTTGACGCGCATACAGCTAAGCAACTGGGTTTAATTCACCAGATCACCGGCGATTTACAAACAGCGCTCGATAAACACTTACAAAACCTTGTTAACAATGGCCCTATTGCTGTTAAAGCAGCAAAGCAGCTAATCAATGATGTCGCTGGCAACGTAATAGATGATGCACTGATTGAGTTAACCGCAGAGCGTATTGCACGCATTCGTGTATCTGAAGAAGGCCAAGAAGGCCTGACTGCATTTTTTGAAAAACGTGCCCCTAACTGGCAGAAATAGGAACCATTATGACAACAAAATCATTGAAAAAAATTCTCGTTGCCAACCGTGGTGAAATTGCCTGCCGAGTTATGCGTACAGCAAAGCAAATGGGCTTAACAACGGTTGCAGTGTACTCAGATGCCGATAAACATGCTCAACACGTAAAGCTTGCTGATGAGGCGTATCATATTGGCCCTGCGCCAAGTAAAGACTCATACTTAGTGGCAGACAAAATCATCGATGTTGCAAAACAAGCTGGTGTTGATTGTATTCACCCTGGCTATGGTTTTTTATCTGAGAACTGTGACTTTGCCCTCGCGTGTGAGAAAAATGATATCGCCTTTATAGGCCCGCCAGCATCAAGCATTGAAGCCATGGGCTCAAAAACCCGCGCTAAAGAAATTATGCATCAAGCAAATGTACCTTTAGTGCCTGGTTACTATGGTGATAACCAAGATACTGAGTTCTTACAAGCCGAAGCTGAAAAAATTGGTTACCCGGTACTGATTAAAGCGGCTTTTGGTGGCGGTGGTAAAGGTATGCGAGTTGTAGAACACGCAAAAGATTTTATCAGTGCACTTGAAGGCGCAAAACGTGAAGCAAAAGCCGGTTTTGGTAACGATTTAGTACTGTTAGAGCGCTATGTCACCAAACCTCGCCATGTTGAAGTACAAGTTTTTGCCGATAGCCATGGTAACTGTGTGTACTTAGGCGACCGTGACTGCTCTTTACAGCGTCGTCACCAAAAAGTAATTGAAGAAGCCCCTGCACCGGGTCTATCTGATGCGCTTCGCAAAGAAATGGGTGAAGCAGCAGTACGTTGTGCCCAAGCGATTAACTATCGCGGTGCAGGTACGGTTGAGTTTTTATTATGCGGTGATGAATTCTTCTTCATGGAAATGAACACCCGTTTACAAGTAGAGCACCCTGTAACAGAAATGGTAACCGGTGTTGATTTGGTGAATTGGCAAATCAATATTGCGGCAGGTGAAGTTTTACCACTTAGCCAAGCAGATATTCAGCTACAAGGTCACAGCTTTGAAGCGCGTATTTATGCTGAAGATCCAAGTAATGACTTTATTCCGTGTTCTGGTCACATTGATGCCCTATTTACACCGAACGAATCTGAATTTGTTCGAATAGATACAGGGATTGCAGCGGGTGATGAAATCAGCCCGTTTTACGACCCTATGATTGCTAAGTTAATTGTGCATGACGATAACCGTGAGGCAGCGCTTGGGCGTTTAGCAAAAGCACTAGAGCAATTCCACCTAGCAGGTTTTAGCTGTAACGTTAATTTCTTATTTAACCTTGCTAACCACCCTACTTTTCAAGCTGGTGCACCTGATACGCACTTTATTGAAGACCAAGGTGAGCGCCTTGTTGCTAAAAACGAGCAACAGTCTGTTATTGCAAGCGTTGTGGCAGCCTATGCGTATGCACACCAACTAAAAGGTGAAAGCAGCAGCCCATGGCAACAATTAACAGGCTTTATGCTAAACAGTGACGCTAAAACAACAATTCCGTTTGTGGATTTAAACGTTCATGCGGTTAAGACCTCAGATGGCTTTAAAATCAGCCTAAATGAAGTTGACTATACAACCTCGGGCAAGGTTGAAAATGGCCTTGCAAACCTAGTCGTTAATGGCGAAAAAGTTGTAGCTCATATTAATCAAACAGACTCTCACATCACAGTGATGTACAAAGCACAGCAAAAGGTGCTAGAGCTGATTGATAAACACTATATTAGTGAACACGAAAGTGATGCATTGCCACTAGCTGCACCACTCAATGGTACTGTTGTTAAACATTTAGTTGAGGTAGGTACTACTGTCGCTAAAGGTGACGCTGTTGTCATCATTGAAGCGATGAAAATGGAATACACCCTTAATGCCCCGCATGATGGTGTATTAACCAGCTATTGCTTTGCTGAAGGTGAACTGGTGAGTCACGGTGATATGCTCGCGATTGTAGAAGAGCCGGAGGCGTAATGGCACAGTTTCCTGATTTTGTTCGCATTGTAGAAGTTGGCGCCAGAGACGGTTTGCAAAATGAAGCCGCCGTTAGCACGCAAGATAAAGTCGCTCTTATCAACGCCCTTGCAGATGCTGGGCTTAAAGATATTGAAGCAGGCGCCTTTGTGTCACCTAAATGGGTGCCACAAATGGCTGACTCAAGCGATGTAATTAGCGCGTTAAATTTGCCTAATGTTAACTTAAGTGCCCTCACCCCGAATTTACGGGGTGCAGAGGCGGCAATACAAGTCGGTATACAAGAATTTGCTATCTTTACAGCGGCAAGTGAAGCGTTTTGTCAAAAGAATATCAACTGCTCTATTGATGAAAGTATTGATCGCTTTAAAGATGTAATGGCTTTTGCCAAAGCGAATAACATTCGCGTTAGAGGCTATGTTAGCTGCGTCATGGGTTGCCCCTATCAAGGTGATGTCGACTACAATGATGTATTAAAAGTATCAGAGCGATTACTCGAGCTTGGTTGTTACGAAATTAGCCTTGGCGACACCATTGGTGTAGGTACGGCGAAAAAAGTCGATGAGTTATTAGATTTACTCTTGCAACATATTGATAAATCAAAACTCGCTGTACATTTTCACGACACTTACGGACAAGCGCTCACAAATATTTACACCGCCCTAACACGCGGTATAGCAACGGTTGATAGTGCTGTTGCAGGCCTTGGTGGCTGCCCTTATGCCAAAGGTGCGTCAGGAAATGTTGCCACTGAAGATGTAGTTTACTTACTACAAGGGCTTGGCATAGAGCATGGAATTGATTTAGAAAGACTGGCGAAAGCTGGTTGGGCTATTTGCAGTGCACTAAATAAACAACCTGTCAGCAAGGTATCACTTGCTCTAAAGAACACTCAGAATAATTAAGGAGTAGGCTCATGGCCGGTTTCGATAAAGTGGTTTCAAGTTATGAAGCTGCAATGGAAGGTTTAAAAGATGGCGATACTATTATCGCTGGTGGCTTTGGCTTGTGTGGTATTCCTGAAGGACTTATCAGTGAAATTAAGCGTAAACAGACTAAAAATCTAACCGTTGTTTCGAACAACTGCGGTGTTGATGATTTTGGTTTAGGGGTTTTACTTCATGATAAGCAAATTAAAAAAATCATCGCTTCTTATGTAGGTGAAAATGCGCTATTCGAAAAACAACTACTCGATGGCGAAATTGATGTTGTTTTAACACCACAAGGGACACTCGCTGAGAAGATGCGCGCTGGTGGTGCGGGTATTCCTGCGTTTTATACAGCTACAGGTTACGGTACTCCTGTTGCCGAAGGTAAAGAAGTCAAAGAATTTGATGGTCGCCCATATATCTTAGAAGAGTCAATTACAGGTGAGTTTGCTATTGTTAAAGCATGGAAAGCTGACCGCTACGGTAATCTTGTATTTCGCCACACAGCGATGAACTTCAACCCGATGGCCGCGACAGCAGGTAAAATTACTGTTGCTGAAGTTGAAGAAATTGTTGAGCCAGGTGAACTTGAACCAAGCCAAATTCATACCCCAGGTATTTATGTTAATCGCGTGATCAAAGGCGACTTTGAAAAACGCATTGAACGTGTAACAACTCGCGATTAAGGAGCAATAAAATGGCATTATCACGTGAACAAGTTGCAATGCGTGTTGCACAAGAACTACAAGATGGCTATTACGTAAACCTAGGTATTGGTATCCCTACTCTGGTGGCTAACTATGTACCTGACGGTATCGAAGTCATGTTGCAGTCTGAAAATGGCTTATTAGGTATGGGTGCGTACCCAACCAAAGACCAAGTTGATGCAGATATGATCAACGCGGGTAAAGAAACCGTGACAGCAGCCACAGGTGCAGCAATATTTAATAGTGCAGATAGTTTTGCCATGATACGGGGTGGTCATGTAGACTTAACAGTATTAGGTGCATTTGAAGTTGACCAGAACGGTAACATCGCATCGTGGATGATCCCAAAAAAGCTAATTAAAGGCATGGGTGGCGCGATGGACCTCGTTGCTGGCGCGAAGAATATTATTGTTACGATGACTCATGCAAGCAAGCATGGCGACTCTAAGTTATTAGAAAGTTGCACTTTACCGCTAACTGGGGTTAACTGTGTAAAGAAAATCGTAACTGATTTAGCCGTACTAGAAGTTAAAGACGGCGCATTTCATCTAATCGAACGCGCTCCAGGCGTGTCGGTAGATGAAATTATTAGCAAAACGGCAGGCAAATTGCTTGTTGAAGGTGATGTTCCAGAGATGGCTTTTTAAGCCACTCACATCCCATGTACCGACCTCATTCCCAGTGCCAATGGCGCTGAGTTACCCAAAATCCCTCGCAAGAGGGATTTTTTTTATCTAAAGTCAGCCTTTCGCCGCACCATTTTGTCACATAAATAGTATAAAATGCCCTGCTTTAGTGAATTGGCAGTATCTAATACTGAGACTATGACGAAATAGCTAAAACTGCTAAGATCACTTTTATACTAAACATTTGCCTAAACATAGATTAAACGAGCGATTCACGATTGTTTTTTATACAATATGGCAAGAGTTAGCTATATTCATTCTTTACTCTCTATTTTTTTACATTTTGGGATAATAATTGCTTAGCAGTTAATTAACTAACAAGCGCTATTGAGACTTACTGAAATTAACTATGCAAACACCTATTCGTGGCCTACGCTCATTTTGTTTTGCTGCACGCACCCTTAGCTTTAAAGATGCTGCAAACCAACTTTACCTTACACCGTCTGCCGTAAGCCATCAGATCAAACAATTAGAAGAACAATTGGGTATTGAACTATTTGAACGTCAAACCCGCTCTATCCGCCTAACTGCTGCGGGGAAGAATTTTTATGACTCTGTATCACCGCTGATCAAAGCGCTAGAAAAAACCATCAATGAATTTAGTCAGTTACAAGAAAACGTAACGATCAGTATTACGCTACCTGAGTTTTTTGCCAGTGAGCTTTTAATGCCAAAACTGAGCGAATGGACCAGTGAGCACCCAAATACAAACTTACAGCTTAATACCTTAAAAACGCGTAAAGAGCTGACTAAGCAAAGCGATTTGTCGATTGTATTATCTTCATCTAAACCGCACGAAGGCGTTGTACATGAGCTATTTTCGCTATCGTATACACCAGCTTGCAATAAAGAAAACTGGCAAGCATGGCAAGAAAACCCGTTTCAGGCATTAAATGAAGTACCTCTTATACTTCATAAAGCGCGTCCTTGGGCTTGGCACCAATGGGCAGAGCATGCTGGTATTGAAGACTTTGCACCAAAGCAAATTATTCAAGTTGATAGTATGTTTGGTGTGGCACGTGCCGCGCAACAGGGTATGGGTATTGCCCTAATCCCCTTACCTATCAGTCAGACTTGGTTTGATGAGCAGTGGTTATTTAATTTCACCGATATGCCATTAAAAACAAAAGATAAATATTACTTAGTGCAACACGATCCTAGCGAAACCAATGCACAATTAGAACTATTTATAAAATGGATGATTGATACTTTTAAACATCTAAAATAATAGATAAAAGACCCTCAATTTTGTTGAGGGTCTTTTATTGCTAATTTAACTTTTCGCCTTGGTTATTAAAATACTCACTTTGTTTTCACCTATTTCGAAAGAAGCCTGTTTACCATATTCCACAATAAAAGAAGGTGTAAAATAGCTGCCAGCGAGTGTGATTGATGTTTCTACAGCCGCCGTATTCTCTTTTTGTGGTGTAACTTTAACTTCATAGCTAAACCCCTCACCTATAGAGATGGTTACAGGTTGTTTTTCTTCCACCAGCATTACTGGCGATGCTAGAAGCTCATTCGCTCTATAAACAGCAGTTTCAACTTGAAAACTATCAGCTGCGAAACAGTTCGATGATGCTAGTAATACCCCAGCTACTAAACCTAACTGTTTGTTCATATTTATTTCCTTATCTCATTTATAGAGTTTATCCGTAATTAATATCAGTTAGTACGTTTATTTGATACACGGAAATTTCTGAATGTTAACTACCTCTATCAAAGCTCTCGATAATACACATCAATGGTATGTGATATAGCTTCATAGCTGTTATTTTCGTGTTTAAAACACGCTTTTCTTAGTTCCTTCTCTTCGTAGTTTTTACCTGCTACTACGACTTGATCTAAAGTTTGAGAACTTGCACAGAATTGCTGTTTTGAAATTGTTTCTATTATAACTGATTCAGCTTTTGAGCGCGGTAATGAACTAGGGTTAGGATTTTGCTTCATGCCTTCAAGTAACTGAGCTTTAGTAACAGGTACAGTATCTGACCCTATGCCTGGAATATGCAATGTTTGTCTAATCGTATAGTTTTTACTTAATAATGGCGTAAACAAAGATACATCATTGCTCAAATAAGCCTGCTCAAAATTAAGATAAACAGCGACTTTATCTTCAGCTGCATTGGCAATAACAGGTCCTAAAAGTAACAACGCAAATATCAGTTTCATGGTTATACGCTTATTCTAAATAAATTAAGTCATCAACTATACATACCATCATAAAGTACCGATTTTATTTTTAATTAACAACAATTTGTTTGTTTTGCGTACTCTGCCCCTTTATTTTTCTTTATCGTTAACATTAGCTATTTAAACCCCGTGTCTACTTTATCGGGGTCAGATCACAGACCTGACAGCTATAAGACTAACTCACTACATTAGACTAAAGTCTATAGGTTAAATTTCTTCATCTATTAGGTCATTTTTTATCGTTTGTTGAATTTGCGCTGTTCAATTAAAGTTCATTTGTCGGCGATTGATACCGATTCAAATAGAGGAAAAGATTATGTTTAGTACACTTATGAAACGCGTTGCACTTAGCTCTTTATTAACTTGTTCAGCTATGGCAGTGGCTGATCAGAGTGACTACAAATTGATGGTAATTGACCAATCTATCACTGCTGATGTTGCAGATAACCGTCAATACGAACAAGCATTTAATGACTGTGCTTTGAGTGTTAAAGAGAAAAAATTCTCTGAAGCTGAAACATTATGCTCAAAAGCAATCAGCTTACTAAGTACGAGTAAAGTACCTAGCTATAAACGTCGCGAACTAACGTCATTTACGTTAAGTAACCGTGGTGTTGCACGCATCATGTCTGAAAACGACACTGCTGCATTGTCAGACTTTTACGAAGCAGTACAAATTTCAGGGAACGAGTTAGTTGAGCACAACTTAACTCGTGCGAAAAAGAACTTAGCTTTATAAGTTCTCACAGATTTGTGTTGTCTCAAAACCCAGCTTAGGCTGGGTTTTGTCGTTTAGGTGTTTAGTTTTTTAGCCTTCCGCTTTTATTAATAAATCAAGCTCTTTTAGTAATAAGCTCTCTACTGTCTGTTTATCCATTTTAGCCAATTGCTCTAAGCTGTAATTTTTGCCAATTTCTTTAGCTAAAATAAATCCTAGGTAATAACCTCTTCGCTATGGCAGCTTTGTCTCGTCCTTTGCGAAGTTGAAAAATGAAGAATATATTTCAGGTTTTTTTGAATAAAACTTTTTCTTGAGGTCAACGAGAGAATCGAGCTGCCTTGAGCGAATCTTTTTCACCAGATTGCTAGGTATGTTTAGCATCAATTCATCATCACTGGCTGACGGAGTTAATTTATATGAAACGTAAGTAGCTAACCCCTCAGTCCAAATAGAGCACCATAGCTCATCCTTACATTGAAATAATTTTTCATGGTAAACATGAAATAACTCGTGATGAAAAAATGGCGTATCGTTTTTCCAGGTATGATATTTGGCCATAAGGTCTACACCAAACATTAAGTAAGACTTACCATTTAACTCTCGCGTTGCCCCATTGAACCTTCCTAACGAGTGAAGTATGTAAATGGGGGTTTCAGATTTGAAATCAGGGAAAGTAGCAATAAATGATTCCATACTGCTGTTTAAATCTTTTGATAAATGCTTATTTTTTGAGTGATAAACCTCTTCAATTGCACTAAAACCCGCAATAGCTTTTAAAAAGCTTTTATCACTATAAAAAGGTGCAAATTGAGAGGTGAAATGTTGAGAAAACTGCTCTGCTCTATTTTCTGCAGTCAACGTATTGCTTGACTGATATAAAGTATAAAAATCATCTGCGAGATTAATGACTTCGAAATCAGCTGACTGGTTGTTAGCAAGCGTCTTAAATGAAAGCACTCCAGATATGAGACTGGAGAGTAAAAGAAATTTAGATAACTTTTTGCATAATTATAGTTAAAAATATTTGTTAGGTCAGTAGTCTATTGTGACGATATCTCAATACTCGAGGAAATATAACCGTTAATAATCTCGATTTGAGAAGGTAGACCATAGATAGGCTCTGAAACAGCTTGAATTGGAAAGTTTAGTTTTGGTAAATCAATTGTATTAGGTGTTGATATGCCAAACCAAAAGCCAACTGGTTCATCATCAACAAACATACATGGTTGCGTATACTCAATCCCGGCTAAGCCGATATGAATGTAACCCAAGAATTTATTGCCAATAGCATCAGTAAACTGTGATTTTACAAGTAACTGATTATTTGGGTTTAGTGTATCAGCTTCAGAGGCTGGTGTTACAATGGTTTCATCAACTGAATCATCCTTACAATACTTAAAAAGCCAAACAGCATGTTCATTAAGATCTTGAACAGTAATTTCCCAACAAAATTTATCCATGACTTCCCTTGAGTTGTTTCGCCAACTTAATTAGCTTTAACGGTAGGTTAAAATGAGTGCAAAGCGAACTGAATTCAAATTTTCTAATCTTATCGGTATGTTAGAGACAAAGTTTTTTATTTAACGTGAATCCAATTTGGTTTATCTCTTGCCATTAAACCAAATTTTTTCGCTATAATAACAATATCATCGGCTTTGCCTGATATTTCACCTTCAAACCAATGATCCCACTCAAATTTAAGTACACGATTTTCTTTTACTAGCTTAACCTTACCGTAATCAATCCATGCATCAAAATTATCGTATTCATAAGTTTTAACCCAGCCATTTTTCAGGCAAAAGTCTAATATATTTATAAAATCATCAGTTTTTATATCCTGTATAATTTTTAAGCCAAATACTTTAAATTTAGAATCTATAGCTTTTCTAACAAGCAATACGATTAGCTTCATGAACCACCAAGAGTTTTTTAACAGGCATATTGAGCACTTTGAACAATTCGACAGAATATTACTTAAAAGACAATTTTTAACAAAGTTACTTACCTTTTGCTACTGTTCTAACAGTACGGCCGCGTCCCTTAAACCTAAATAACATTTGTACATGAAGTGACGGCATTAAATTATCAGCACTCAGCTAAGCTATTTTGACTTTCCAATACAGGAATAAAACAACTTCACCTCCTCTACACCACAGTAAAAACCTGAACCCTGAGTAATTACTCTATAGATTAAATTTCTTCATCTATCAGTTTTAATTTAATCGTTTGTTTAGCTTATAGGAATATTTTAAAGTTCACTCGTTGGCAAGAAACACCAACTTATTCAGAGGAAAACTATCATGTTAAAAACACTTGTAAAAACTATTGCACTTAGCTCTTTATTAACTTGCTCAGCGATGGCAGTAGCCGACCAAGCTGATTATAAACTGATGGTTATTGAGCAAGCTCAATCTAACGACAATGCAACTAGCCAATACGAAACTGCCTTCAACCGCTGTGCATTAAGCGTTAAAGAAAAGAATTTTTCAGAAGCGGAAAGCCTGTGTACACAAGCAATTTCTCTTCTAAGTACAAGTAAAGTACCAGGTTACAAACGCCGTGAACTAACATCGTTTGCACTTAGTAACCGTGGTATTGCACGCATCATGTCTGAAAACGATACTGCTGCTCTTTCTGACTTTTATGAAGCAGTACAAATTTCTAAAAACGAACTTGTTAACCACAACTTAAGCCGCGCAAAACAAAACCTAGCGCTGTAAAAGTTACCCCCAACCAAATTGTTGTCGAAAGCCCGGTTCTTGTGTGTTCTGACCGGGCTTTTTTTCGTCTAAAATATCTGCGTTATAGAATACTTTTCTTCACCTTATGGGTGCGATTATATCGTTTGTCAGTTTTATACCCTGTTTTCTAACTTTATAGAGTAAGCACAACGCTTACGCTAACAAGGAGAAAACAATGTTTAAATTAAATCTTAAACCCTGCCTGTGGTTAATATTATTTGTTTGTTCAAATTTTGTATTCGCCAACAACAACGACTTTAAACTCATGGTTGTTGACGATAACGCAAGCTCAAAAGCAATTATGCAAGGCAACTTTGCAAATTCATTAGAGACAATGAACGAAGCTAACAACTATATCGTGCCGTTTAACCGCTGTGTTGCGAGTGTGAAACTGAAGCAGTTTGATAAAGCTGATCAAGATTGCTCTCAAGCAATCGCGATGCTTAAAAAGGTCAATGCCTCGCACTATAAGCGTAATGAACTGACATCTTATGCATTAAGTAATAGAGGTATTGCCAGACTAATGGCGAAAAATGATACGGCAGCCATTGCCGATTTCTATGAGGCTGTGCAGCTAAATAATAACGAGCTGGTGTCGTTTAACTTAAATCTCGCTAAACAGGAATTAAAATTGTGGTAAAAAGTCATCAGGCTAAAAGAAAACCAGCCATGTCGGCTGGTTTTCTTACGTCAGTTACCTTTTAAGATTTATCTCTTGGCACAAAATCAAGCACTGTAGCATTTATGCAGTATCTATCTTTACCTCTTGGCCCTTCACCAGGGAACAAATGACCTAAATGAATACCCGAGCTTTTTGATTTAAGCTCAATACGTTGCATGCCATAACTGTTGTCTTCATGCATAGTTACACTGTCTTTTACTGGATGTGTAAAAGAAAGCCAGCCAGTGCCTGAGTTAAATCTATCTCGGGTATCGAATAGCGGCGCTCCACTTAGCTTATCAATAAAAATACCGTCGGGTGTATTTTTAAAGATATCGTACTGCTTACAAAATGGGCTGTCAGTTCTGGCATGAAATGCCACTCTAAAAGCTTCACTGTCACCTAGTTTAAATGCGCCTAAGGCTTTGTAAAACTCATCTTTACTGACATAGCCTTGGCGACCATAAACCTCTTCGCCATTTTCTATAAATAATAACGTGGGTGTTGCCCAAGTCGGCGTTTTAACCGTTAAGCCATCAAGTTGATCAGCATATCGAAAGGTCATTGGTATCGAACCCATGTACTCATTAGCTACCTCTTTTTTAAACTTTTCACAGTATGGGCAATAACCTTTTGCATCTATCACTACAATTTGCTTACCTGCCAATAAGGCTGTGTTATCAACCTGCTGTTTTTCTACTGGTGTGAATACAACGCCCGTTGAATGATCCGGGCAATAGCCATTAGGGTTTTTCTTTAAATAATCTTGGTGATAATCCTCAGCGGCATAAAATGCATCAAGCGGTTTTATCACAGTTACAATCTTGCCGTAGCCTGCTGCTGTTAATTTGCTTTGGTATTCATCTTTAAGTTTATTCGCAACTTCTTGTTGCTCATTATTACTTACCAAAATTGTTGAGCGGTATTGAGTACCAACATCATTCCCTTGGCGATTTAGCTGAGTTGGATCATGATTTTCAAAATAATGCTTTAACAGTGATTGTGTTGTTAACTCGTTGCTGTTGTATGTCACTTTAACAACTTCTGCATAATTGTTTTTATCAAAGCGTCGTGAGCTACGTGTTATGTTCTTGTAGGTCGCTTTAAATCCATGCCCATCGGCATAGCCAGATACCGCATCCAATACACCATCCAGTGCTTCGTATCGTTTTTCTGCTCCCCAAAAGCAACCTGAACCAAGCACAATGGTTTCAATATGCCCTGTCGCGTTATCTGGCATTGTGTCAGCTTTAATTGGGCTGGTGGTAAAAATGGCACTGCAAGTGAATAGTGTCAGTAACATCGACTTAATTGTCATACTAATTTCCTCTTAAAAGCCTGTATTTAAGACAGACCGAGCATAGGTATTAATAATTTCAACTTAAACGCATGCAAACAGCGATTCACCGCTAACAATTTAACTCTTAACCTTATTTACGGTAAAAAACAGCTTTTTAACATTGGGATATTAAAAAATGAAAATTGCACACAGCTTATCTGCTATTGCATTAGGATTAACACTTGCTACGCAAGTGAATGCCGCAGAGTTCACTTTTGCGAAATCAATTAAACCGAACGACAACACCCTAGTTTTATTTTTAGATACAGATAGCCAAGTTGCTAACTTTAATTATTTAAAGCCAGAAACCCAAACTCACATAAATAAAGTCATTGAATTTAGCGACTTTAAAGCAGGCTATGGCAAAACTTTAGAAGTTATCGCACCAAACGGTAGCGACCATCAGCGCATCTTACTTGTTGGCTTAGGAGAGCAGCCAAAACTAGATGCAGCAAAAATGGCAAAACTAGGTGGTAACGTTCACGCTAAATTGCAGTCGGCTAAACAGGAAAATGTTAGCCTTGATTTTTCAGAGCTAAAAGACAGCGCAATCAATGCTAAATATGCAGCAGAATTTGCACATGGCGCAAATTTACGTGACCACCGTTTTGAGCAATACAAAAAAGAACAAGACAGCCATGTTGTTAACTACACATTAGATGTTGAAAATTTAGACCAAGCGGTCAAAACCCATAAACTACTACAAAGCATTGAACAAGGTGTATTTTTAGCGCGTGACTTAACGTCTGAAGTTGCAACAGAAATGACGCCGGTTGATTTTGCTAAAGCGGCAAAAGAGCTTAAAAAGTTAGGTGTTAAAATTACTGTTTTAGAGCCTAAGCAACTTAAAAAGCTGGGCATGGGTGCACTTGAGGCTGTTGGCCGTGGTAGCGAAGAAGGTGCACGTTTAGTGGTTGCACATTATCAAGGTAATAAAAACACCCCTATCGCATTAGTGGGTAAAGGTATTACCTTTGATTCTGGTGGTTACAGCCTTAAAACAGGCGCTTCAATCGCCCGCATGAAATCAGACATGGCAGGTGCAGCTGCTGTACTGGGTACTGTAAAAGCAATGGCACTGGCTAAAGCCGACACAAACGTTGTTGCTGTAATGGGCATGGCAGCTAATATGGTATCGCAATTTGCTGTCGCGCCGGGTGACGTTGTAAGAACCGCTGAAGGTTTAAGCGTTGAAATTGTAAATACAGATGCTGAAGGCCGTTTAGTATTAAGTGATGCAATGTGGTATGCCCGCGACAAGTACAAACCAAGTATTATGGTTGATGTTGCTACCCTAACAGGGTCTAAAATTCGTGCTGTAGGTAATGACTATGCGGCTGTGTTTTCTGACGACGACACCCTTGTAGAGCAACTAACTGTTGCTGGTAAACAAGTAAACGAAAACATATGGCGTTTACCTCTAGGTTATGAAGATGCTTTAAAGTCAGACATTGCTGATCTTAAAAACATCGGTTCACATGGCCCAGGTGCTACTACAGCAGCGAGTTTCTTACAAAACTTTGCCGGTGACACACGTTGGGTTCACATTGATATTGCTGGTAACGCGCTAAATTCTAAAGCAAAAGATGAACTAGCTGAAGGCGGTACAGGCTATGGCGTACGTTTACTGTCTAATTGGTTACTAAATAACGCACAGTAATTAGGCATTGCACTTTATCAAGTGGTTATAAGCTATTATAGCCACTTGATTGTCTTGAGTTTTTCTAATTAACACTAAAGACACATTTACATCATCAACAAACAGCCTATATGCTAATAAGCATTAAGGGATAATAATAAGATTGATACGCAATGACGACGACCAATAGTACACCTAAAATTATGGCGCTCACTACGCATAGCATCTTTTTTGATGCCTATGAAACAGCAAGCGACACACTCACTACGCAAAAGAAAATATGGGCATTAGCCCAATATTGCCAAAGCAGTGATGACTTTGTTGATGTAGTCCCTGCCAATAATAATTTAACGCTTTACCTGAAAGAGCCCGCTCAACTTGCTGGTTGGCTGCCACGATTGCTAGAACAATGGCACGAACTTAAAGCCACAGACTTTAACTCACGTCATCATAAACTTGCGACTCGTTATGGAGGTGAATATGGGCCTGATATAGCGCATGTTGCTAGACATCATAAGCTTTCTGTTGATGATGTTGCTCAAATGCACAGCAGTGCCAAATACCACGTGCTTTTTTTAGGCTTTAAGCCCGGTTTTGCTTATTTAGATGGTTTAAATCCACAACTTTACACACCTCGTCATGCTGAACCAAGGCTCTCTGTTCCAAAAGGTTCTGTTGCTATCGGCGGCGATCAAACCGGTATTTACCCTGAAAGCTCACCTGGTGGCTGGCAAATTATTGGTCATACAGATTTTCGTCTGTTTGATATCAATGCAGCCTCGCCTTGTGCTATTGAACCTGGTGATACTTTAGAGTTTGTTATTCAGGAGGTGTTAAAATGATCACTATCATCAAACCTGGCATGCAAATGTCTATACAAGATCAAGGCCGCACAGGCTCTCGCCATTTAGGCATTGGTCAATCAGGTTGCATAGACCCTTACGCTCAAGTTATTACAAACCGTTTAGTTGGCAACGACGACAACAACCCCGTTATTGAGATCACTTTAGGTCTTGCCGAAATTCAGTTCGATAACGATTACTACATTGCTCTGCACGGCACTGATATGAAAGCCACAGTGAATGGCAACCCTGTTGATCCTGGCTGGAGCTTTTACATAAAAAAAGGCGATGTATTAAAGTTTAATGCTGCACGTCATGGTTTTAGAAGCTACCTTGCTATTGGCGGCGAGTGGCATTTACCTGAGCCCATTTTAGATTCTTACTCAACAGATATATTAGCGGGTTTTGGTGGCTTAACCGGTCAAGCACTACAGGCTGGCGATAGTTTTGATATAACGCCAAGGTACAATACCAAAGTTGGCTTAGGTGCCATGCTACCACCTAAAAGTACACAAATTCGTATTCATGCTGCACCACATGCAGCACTGTTACCAAAAGAAACCATCGTTAACTTTATAAATCATTCTTGGCATGTATCGCCTAATAGTAACCGCATGGGCACAAGACTATTAAGTGATGAGTGTGATATCAGCCATGATGTTTCATTACCCTCTATGGCTGTTGCTCCTGGCTGTATTCAGCTTCCGCCAAATGGTGAACCCATAGTGCTATTAAACGATGCGCAAACAACGGGTGGTTATCCATTGCTCGGCACCGTGATCGAAGCGGATCTTCGTCATTTTGCACAATTAAAACCCGGCGACTTCCTTCACTTTAAGTTTGTTACACTCAACGAAGCCCACGAGGCACAAGAAAAGCTAACTGCGCACTTAAATCAACTTGCGATAGCACTAAACTATATTAATAAATAGCGCTTAATTTATTGATGTTTAAAATGCGAGCAAAGAAAGTCTTTGCTCGCGTTAACTTCATAGCTTGTCTATACATTTAAAAAGGTAAAAACCCTACGTATTCCTTTGCACCAAAGCTGTGCAGAAAGTTTAGTAACAAAAGCCTTTATTCCAGACTCATTATCATCCAATTTGCACAAATCAAGCATTTAAACTGCTCACCCTTTAACCACTTACCCCATACTGGTGCAAAGAGGTAACCGCAGGTGCATATTTTATTCTCAATTAATTAAAAAACCTGTGTGACTTAGGTAATTATTTCTGTTAAAACAAACATTCGCAGTTATATAAATTCTGTTAACTGCGCACATATTTGGAATGAGGAGTCACTATGTGTTCAATTTTTGGGGTATTAGATATTAAATCTGATCCCGCTCAATTGCGTAGCCAAGCAATTGAGATGTCAAAACTATTAAGGCACCGCGGGCCAGATTGGTCTGGCGTGTATTCATCAGATAAAGCTATTTTAGTGCACGAGCGTCTAGCGATTGTTGGCGTATCAAGTGGTGCACAGCCTTTGTACAACCCTGAGCGTACAAATATTCTTGCTGTTAACGGTGAAATTTATAATCACAAAGAGCTCGCTGCTAGCTTAGAAACTGATTTTACTTTTCAAACTCAATCAGACTGTGAAGTTATTTTGGCTTTATATAAACAAAAAGGCCCTGAGTTTTTAGACGATTTAAATGGTATTTTTGCGTTTTGTTTATACGACGAAGAGCAAGATGCTTACTTAATTGGTCGTGACCATATCGGGATTATTCCGCTTTATACGGGTCATGATGAGCATGGTAACTTTTATGTTGCCTCAGAATTAAAAGCATTATCGCCAATTTGTAAACATATTGAAGAGTTCCCTCCGGGTCATTTCTTGTGGAGCAAAGATGGTCAACTTCGTAAGTACTACAGCCGTGATTGGCAAAGCTATGATGCAGTAAAAGACAACGAAGCTAAAGTGAGCGATGTTAAAGAAGGCTTAGAGGCAGCTGTTAAACGTCAATTAATGTGTGACGTTCCATATGGCGTTCTATTATCTGGTGGTTTAGATTCATCGGTTATCTCTGCTATCACACAGCGTTTTGCTGCAAAACGTATCGAAGATAATGACGAGTCTGATGCATGGTGGCCAAAACTGCATTCTTTCTCTGTGGGTCTAGAAGGCTCACCCGATTTAGCAGCTGCACAAAAAGTAGCTGATATGATTGGTACGGTTCACCACCCTATTCACTTTACTATTCAAGAAGGTATTGATGCCCTGCGTGAAGTGATTTATCACATCGAAACGTACGATGTAACAACTATTCGTGCCTCAACGCCGATGTACTTAATGGCGCGCCAAATTAAAGCCATGGGTATTAAAATGGTGTTATCGGGCGAAGGTGCTGATGAGCTATTTGGTGGTTACCTTTATTTCCACAAAGCACCAAATGCGCAAGAGTTCCATGAAGAACTTAACCGTAAAGTCTCTAAACTACATATGTTCGATTGCTTGCGTGCGAATAAATCAATGGCAGCATGGGGCGTTGAAGCGCGAGTGCCATTCTTAGATAAAGAATTTGTAGACGTAGCAATGCGTATCAACCCAGAAGCGAAAATGTGTAAAGACGGTAAAATCGAAAAACACATTATTCGTGAAGCGTTCGACGGCTATCTACCAGACGACGTACTTTGGCGTCAAAAAGAGCAGTTCTCTGATGGCGTAGGCTATAACTGGATTGATACTTTAAAAGAGTATGTGAACGAACAAGTAAGCGATCAAGACCTTGCTAATGCAAAATACAAATACCCGATCAATACGCCTGATTCTAAAGAAGCGTATTTTTATCGTAGTATTTTCGAAGAGCACTTCCCTGGTGATGCAGCTGCGAAATGTGTTCCGCATGGCAAATCAGTTGCTTGTTCTACTCCTGAAGCACTAGCTTGGGATGCATCATTCCAAAACAATGCTGACCCTTCAGGTCGTGCTGCTGGCGTTCATAACGACGCTTACAAAAAGTAGTAACTTTGTGCTGCAAGCCCTGTGTTTGCAGCACTTTCCTCTCAATTGAAATAATTTGCTTTGAAATAATACTGTCATCAAATTATTCCTTCCCCCTACCCAATTTGTTCACAATTCCAACAAAAAACGTAAAAAACTGCATTTATTCGGCTGTTTAGGGACAAAACCATTTACATTTTTTTTCGAACTCCTACACTAAAGACTAGACTTTGGTACAAATTTAGTTCGTCTACAAACTAATTTTAAGTTTTACACGTAAAGAGTATTAGTTGAACTTGTGCCATCCGGCCGTTTAGCTTTCTGCTAGATATAACTACAACAAGAGGTATTCATGAGCGAACATCATGATAAGTACAGTATCGACAATACCGACTACACCGTCGGTCAGGACAATGTACAAAAATGGGGTTTTGATGTGCATAACCCTGTATTTGGCATTAGTGCTGGTTTAATTGCCCTATTCTTAGTGGCAACACTTATTTCAGATGCTGAAACAGCAAAAACAACCCTGAATGGTATTAAGAACGACATTATTAATAACTTTGATGGCTTTTTTATGTGGTCAGCAAACTTATTCGTATTGTTTTGCTTAGCGTTAATTGTTTCACCATACGGTAACATCCGCCTTGGTGGTAAAGAAGCGCGTCCAACTCACTCTCGTATTTCTTGGTTAGCAATGTTATTTGCTGCAGGTATGGGTATAGGCTTAATGTTCTGGGGCGTAGCAGAACCTGTAGCTTACTTTACAGGCTGGTACGAAACACCTCTCGGTGTTGAAGCAAACACGCCAGAAGCTGCCAAAATGGCAATGGGTGCAACTATGTTCCATTGGGGTTTACACCCTTGGGCAATTTACGCCGTTGTTTCGCTTTCTCTCGCATTCTTTTGCTATAACAAAGGTTTGCCGTTATCAATTCGTTCAATTTTTTACCCTATTTTAGGTGACAAAGCATGGGGCTGGCCTGGCCACCTTATTGATATTCTCGCTGTACTTGCCACTCTATTTGGCCTTGCAACGTCTCTTGGTTTAGGCGCGCAACAAGCTGCTGCAGGTATTAACCATGTATTTGGTACTGATAGCGGAATTGGCTTACAAATTGGCGTTATTGTGGGTGTGACGTTACTTGCTGTGATTTCTGTTGTTCGCGGTATTGATGGCGGTGTAAAACTGCTTAGTAACGTAAACATGCTTATTGCTTTTGTATTACTTGTATTTGTTGCACTTGTTGGTTTTTCTGCAGCATTTGGCAACCTTCCAAATACTGTAATGGGTTATGTTGAGAACATTATTCCATTAAGTAACCCTCATGGTCGTGAAGATGAAACATGGATGCATGGCTGGACTGTATTCTACTGGGCTTGGTGGATTTCATGGTCACCGTTTGTAGGTATGTTCATTGCGCGCGTATCTGAAGGCCGTACAATCCGTGAGTTCTTAATTGCTGTATTACTAGTTCCTACTGTTGTGACTATCTTCTGGATGTCGATTTATGGTGGTATCGCTATTGAACAAGTTATTGATAAAGTGGGTGTACTAGGTGAAAAAGGCTTAACTGATGTACCACTTGCAATGTTCCAAATGTTTGAAGCCCTACCAATGTCGCAAGTGCTTTCATTCATTGCAATTGTGTTAGTACTCGTGTTTTTTATTACTTCATCAGACTCAGGATCATTAGTAATCGACTCTATCACTGCCGGTGGTAAAGTTGACGCACCAGTACCTCAACGTATCTT
Source organism: Pseudoalteromonas sp. P1-26 (assembly GCF_001401795.1). NCBI lineage: Bacteria > Pseudomonadati > Pseudomonadota > Gammaproteobacteria > Alteromonadales > Pseudoalteromonadaceae > Pseudoalteromonas > Pseudoalteromonas sp. P1-26. The sequence goes on from NZ_LKDX01000014.1 coordinate 79,820, forward strand.
TTGGGCAACAATCGAGGGTGCTATTGCAGCAGCACTTGTTTGGATTGGTGGCACACAAGCAATCGAAGCCTTACAAGCCGGCGCCGTATCTACGGGCTTGCCGTTTACCTTTGTATTGCTATTAATGTGTGTAAGTTTAATTCTTGGCTTACGAACAGAACCAAGACACTAAACCTGCCGTTAAATAATAAAAAACGCCGCATTTGCGGCGTTTTTTATTTATAAGCTTTGCTCAGATAATTTAAATTAACCGGCAAAAGCCGTTGCTACTGGCGCTATATGAGTAATTCGCTTAGCGGTGTATCTTGGCGGTAGTGGTAAGCTATTTGCGCTTGTAGCAGCTCTGCGGTGGCTGTGGCATCATTCAGTGCGTTGTGGTTTTGATACGCAGGTAACGAATAACGAATACGAGAGTCTGCTAAGCGCACAGAATCAAGCTTAGAGTTAAATAATCGCCCTAGTAACCCTTGCTTTGCTCTAAGAGCACGAGTTTCCAGATCTAGCGTGTCTATAACAGCAAATTCAAGCCCTTCGCCTAAGCGAGCTTGCAACGCTTGATATAAAAAGTGCCGTTCAATGGGAGCAAAATGCACCACTATAATTTTGCCTTTTAATGCTGCTAACAAAGGCTCCATAATCGTTGAAAAATCAGGTGCATCGCTCACTTCTGAGTGAGTTATACCATGTATAACAATCGACTCTTCAGCAAGCTTACGCCTTGGTTGAACAATCCAATGTTGGCTATCTTTACAAAAAATACGCTTAGTATTGAATGGGATTAAACCAACACTGACGATATCGTCATTTTGATAATTTAGACCGGTTGTCTCAAAATCAAGTGCAACGAAGGGAACATCGCTAATAGGCATGTTTAAATCACAAAGAGCTGATTCATAAAATGCTTTAATTAGTGGCTGTTTGCTCTGTGCTAATAACTGTTGATACCGAGTGGGCCAATCAAGTTTCGCGCCTTGTTTTGCCATTACTTCATCCCAGTGTTGGCAGAATATCTGAATTTAAGGAAATTCTGCGCTTTATCTAAAATGGCAAACGCCTCTTTGAGATTACGCTGCTCAAAAGGAGAAAGTAAATGAGGCTCTAAGTCGTTATCTGGCGCTTCATCAAGCTTTTCTATTTGCCATGCTTGGTGTCTTATCCTGATCATGGCAATGTATTCTAGGGCATCTCGTAAATCTTGTGCTTTGCCTTCAGGGAGTAATTTAGCTTCGATAATATCTTCTAAACGCTCGAATGAATTTTGTTTACGGCTGCCTATCGCTAATGCGTGCACGCGTATTACGTCAGATAAAGGCGCTGTACCGCGGCGTTTTAAGTTCATAGAGCGCTTGTGTTGTCCATTATGCTCTAACACAAAGTCTTTAAAGAAACCTAAAGGCGGTGTTCTGTTACGCGCATTCGCTGCAAGGTTTGCCAAGAAACGTTTATTCTTACGCCCTTCTGTTGCGATAAAGCGTTTGAGCTCATCGGCCCATTTGTTTTTACCGTAAACACCGTCTAAATCAAAAAAGATCGAGCTGTGTAACAAAGCCTGCGGTTTAGGTTCGGCCATCCAACCTGCAAATTGCTCTTTCCACTGCTCGCGTGTTAAACGCCACTTTTTAAATGACGCCATAATTTCGCCTTCACAATACTTGTAGCCACACTCAGCTAAACCGTCACAAACAAAATCAGCCAAATTCTGGAAGTACTCGTCATGTAACTCCTCGTTAAAATTATTATCAAGGATAATGGCATTATCTTGGTCAGTTACAATTAATTGCTCATCACGCGCCATTGAACCTAGAGCGATGAAGCAATAAGGAACCGGCGGTGGGCCAAACTTTTCTTCAGCTAAATCAAGTAAACGCTGTTTGAAGGTACGCCCTATTACAGCCATTGCGGTACCAATCATGTGTGAGTTAGCGTCTTCGTTAACCATGCGTACAAACACATTAGGCAGCTGCCTTGCATAGTGAGCTAAATCTTCAACCGATTGCTGAGCTAATATGCCGCGTACTAACAATAAGCTACTTTGCGACTCGTAGCGTAAAATATCTGATAACGAAATAACGCCAATCGGTTTTTTCTTAACGACTACAGGCAGGTGGTGAATATTATCTCTGAGCATTGCAAGCACGGCTTCAAACACATACGCATTGCTATCAAGAAGTACTAAGTCCTTTTGCATTATTTGCGCGGCTGGCGTTTCGTAACTTAACCCTTCAGCAATAACGCTGGTACGTAAGTCACGGTCGGTAATGATGCCAACTACTTGGCCGTCGTCGTCATCAGGATCATCACTGATTGGTTTATCGGCATCAGTAACTAGTACAGACGATACTGACTCTTGCGTCATTAATTGCGCAACCATTTGCACTGATGCATCTTTTGCCACAGTAACAACATCACGATGAAGAAGCGACTTTACCTTAGCAGTTGTTAAATCGTTGCTGTCAGCTTGTTCAACAATTGCCTGATGAAGGCGCACATTACCATCGGCTTCAAAGAAATCGGCGAACACTTCGTACTCATCACAAAACTCGTTAAACAACTTAACATTGATGCAATAAACTAAGGTATCTTCAAGCGCCTTTGCCGGAAAACGCACTTTACGGTTCATAAGAAGGCCCATTGAACCAAAGATCCCACCGATAGTTAAACGGTTGTATAAATCACCATCACGGCGATACATTTCAACGGCACCACTGCGTATAACATATAAATCAGCGATATCTTCGCCATAATTTAATATTTCAGTACCTGCGCGAAAATAAGCGATTTCGATTTGTGCTGCGAGTTTATTTACTGCCTCTTCAGGAAGATCATCAAATGGAGCATGATCAGAAAGAAATTGGGCAATATCGACGTGTTCGGCTTGCATACGCGTACCTAGATTAAACCATTTGATTTAATTGTGAGGGTAATTGGCTATTTTTTCAAAGAAAAAATAGCCAATTAAGTAGGATTAAGCCTTTTCTAACTCTTCAGCCAGAAGTTTCGACTCATCTCCCCTCGGTTTAGTAAAGCGGGCTAAACCAAGATAAATAACAGGCGTTAAATAGAGGGTAAATAACACCGCCAGTGCTAAACCGCCAAATACTACCCAACCAATGGCGTTACGAGCCTCAGCCCCTGCACCGGTAGATAATATAAGTGGTAATGCACCCAGTAAGGTTGAAACCAGTGTCATCGCGATTGGGCGAAGACGAACCAATGCGGCCTCTTCTACTGCAACTCTAACCGAGCGTCCTTGGTCACGTAACTGGTCAGCAAACTCCACTAGCAAGATGGCATTTTTAGCAATTAGACCAATCAGCATCACTAAACCAATTTGCGAGTAAATGTTTAATGATGTACCTGTTAGATACAGCGCTAGAATTGCAGATGTAATACCAAACGGTACTGTGATCATAACAACGATTGCACTATTCACACTTTCAAATTGTGCAGCCAATACCAAAAGAACAATTAAAAAGGCCAGAACATAGGTCACTAATACTTCGTTGGCAGTTTCTTCAAAAGTTAATGCCTCACCTTTAAACGCTAAGCTGATGCCAGCAGGCAGAGATTGCTCTGAAATATCACGAATTTTTGTTACCAGCTCAGCAATAGTTACGCCCTCAGGCATTTCCATACTCAGTTCAATAGCACGGCGCTGCGCGTGGCGCTCAAGCTCAGCTGCAACACCTTCTTCAGTAATCGTTGCTACACTACTAAGTGGCACTAACTGACCATTACGGCCACCAACATACAAGTTAGCTAAATCGCTCGGGTTTGTGATTGTTTGGTTTTGTGCTTGCAACATAATCGGGATTGATTGGTCACCAATATTTAAATCGGCGATATCATCACCATTGATTGCAGCGCGAAGTGTCACAGAGATATCATTGAGCGATACGCCTAGCTCTTCAGCACGACGTCTATCAATATTTACCCGTAATTGTGGCTGTGACGGCTGATATGAAATACGTACAGGTGCCACTTCTGGCACTGCTTTTTCAATTTCAGCAGAGAAGTCTTGCGCAGCTTTAAATATCTCGAGGTAGTCTTGGCCCAATAACGCAAGCTCAATACCACCACCTTGACCACGCAGGTTCAAACTATTTGAGCCACCTGGGTAACCAGCCGCACCAGGAATATTCCCTAAAGGCTCACGTATTTTATTGATAATTTCTTGCTGACTAAAGTGACGTTCGTCCCAATGTTTTAGTGGCACAGTAATAAATACAATATTTGGATCCCACTGCCCAACCACAGTGTAAATAGACTCAATATCACCACTTTCAACATACGGCAGTAAGATATCTTCCATTTGAACCGCTTGCCTGTCCATAAAATTCAGGCCAACACCATCTGGACCACGGGCAAAAATACGAATTTTACCGCGATCTTCTGTTGGTAATAACTCGTTATCTAAATTGAAATACAGTGCACCAGAGCCTGCAGCGACCAACAAACACGCAAAAAAGGTAAGCCATGCATGTTCAAGTACACCATGTATTGTGCGCTTATAAACAGCGGCTAACACATGACCAACTTTTGCAAATGGATGAAAACCGCCCTGCTTTAATTTCAGTTTTGATGTCAGCGCAGGGACCAAAGACAGCGCTACAAAGCTTGATATGATAACAGCGCCAGCTAATACCCCACCAAACTCTCTAAATAGTCGCCCTGCTGTTGATGGTAAAAAAGCGATAGGCACAAACACCGCAGCTAATACGGCGGTTGTTGCCACAACAGCAAAGAATACTTCACGGGTACCAACCACTGCAGCTGCTCGACGACCAAGACCTAAGCCCCGCTGACGTTGTATGTTTTCACTTACCACAATGGCATCATCTACAATTAGGCCTGTAGCTAACACGAGTGCAAGCAAGGTAAGAATATTAATTGAGAAACCAAGCGCCCAAATAAGTGCTAAAGAGCCAATTAATGCAACAGGTATCGCAAATGCAGGAACCAGCGTTGCGCGCCATGAGCCAATAAACACCCACAGTGTGATCACCACTAACAGCACGGTTAGTAACAGTGAGTTAATAACTTCATCAACTGAGCTTCTGATAAACTGAGCATCGTCAGAGGTTAAAGTGAATTCCATTTCAGGAAAACGTACTCGCATGCGCTCGATTAAAGTTAGCACTTCATCAGAAATTTCAATGGTATTAGATTGCGCCTGACGAATAATTTCCATGCCAATCACAGGTGTGCCATTAAGCCTTACGAATGAACGCGGATCGGCTGGGCCAAAGTAAACAGCCGCAACATCGCCAATACGGGTATCGTCACGAACGATGATATCGGCTACTTGTTCTGCTGATATTGACGTTGCATCAGCACGAACAATCACCTGTTGGTCGCTTGATTTTAAACTACCCGCAGGCACATCAAAGGGAGCTTGGCGAAGTACATTGGCAATATCTGGTACCGTAAGGTTAAAGCTGCTTAACTTAAGTGGGTCGATGCGCACTCTAAGCACCCGTTCACGGTCGCCATTTAAACGAACATCAGCAACGCCTGGAATGGTTAAAAACTGCGGAGCTAAGTCGACATCAACACGCTCTGTCAACGCCTCAAGGGATAAGCTATCACTTGATACCGTTAACGATACAACCGCTTCGGCATCGTTATCGGCTTTAATAATTGATACCCGTTCAACTTCTTCGGGTAATTCTCGCTGCACACGGGCTACCGATTCACGCGTTTCGTTTGCAGCATCATCTAAATTTACACCGGGACGAAACTCAACCACGATACGAGCATTGTTTTCTTCACTTTGCGCGCGAATCGACTTTACACCACTAACCCTAGCAACCGCCCCTTCGAGCTTGCTAGTTACTTCGGTATCTACGGTCTCCGGTGAACCACCAGGAAAAGACGCTGATACAGTAATACGAGGTCTATCAACATCAGGTAGCTCACGTACTTCAACCCCTGCTATTGCTGCAATACCGGCGATAATAATGAGTAAGTTAAGTACCACGATTAAAACAGGGCGACGTATCGCCATTGATGGTAAGTCTTCCATCATAGGTTGCTGTTTCATCATTACTCCTTGGCTAGCTGCACTTCATTGATGAAATTAAGCTCTTGATTAGGTCTTAGGCGTTGAACTCCTTCTGTCACCAATAAGTCACCTTCGTTTAAGCCACCAGAGACTAACAAGCGCCCTGCTAAACGCTGCTCAATTTTAACATCAACGCGAGTTGCTTTTTTATCGACGCTCTTCCATACGTAAGGGCCTGCTGCCCCCCACATCATGGCTGCTTCAGGTACTACGGCAAGCTCTTCACCTAGAATATTTATATGCACACGAAAGCTCATACCCGGCATAAATTGCTGGGCATTATTATCAAGTTTGGCTTTTGTTCTGAGTGTGCGGGTTTGGGCATTAATACGCGAATCAAGCTCTGCCACCTGAGCCGTGTAAGCTTTATCGCCTAACCAAGGCACCACTTCGACCGAAGATTTTTGTTTAAGCACAGAGATAGCAGCCTCTGGGGCATTAAAATTGATATAAAGCTCAGAAATATCATCAATGGTGGCAATGGCTGTTTGGGTTGTGATCCTATCGCCTACTTCAACGTCAGTTAAACCCATAACACCACTAAAAGGAGCACGAACTTCGCGGTCTTCACGCTCTGTTTTCGCTTGCATTAACTGGACTTTTGCAAGCTCATAAAGCGTTTTCGCATCATCTAAATCACTTTGCGGTACTGCACCACGGGCGTGGCTTTCTTCAAGCCTTTTCATGGTACGCTCAGCATCTTTTAAAGTAATTTCAGCTTCGATCAACGCTGCCTTTTGTCTACGTGAATCAAGCTCTAATAGTAAGTCGCCTTTGGCAACGTTATCGCCTGGTTTAAAGTAAACAGCAGTGACTCTGTCCCCAACGGCTGGGTAAAGAGTGACTGAGTGAATCGCTTCAGCATTACCCACGGCTTTTATCTGTTGTTTAGACTTTTCAACAGACACTGATTCTACAACTACATTAGCCGCTTCAGCGACGGAAATACAACTAATACAGGCAATTAAAGTCCATGTATGTAATTTGCCAATTGTCAAAATTTCACCTAAATAAGAATCGTTTTAATTGTTACGAAGTGTAACAGCTTTGTGATCAATAAAAAGCTGACTTCGTTTAATAAACAATTAGCCAAGGTGAAATAAACCCATACATCGCCTGTGTTTTCTAATTAGAAACGACAATGTGATGAATCGACTTCTTTTAAGTGTGCTTCGCTTGCAATGGTTACCTCTACACAATCAGATTGATCAGTTATTTGTTCCTTTTGAATTAGTGTAAAACTACCTTCTTGCTCTGATCTTAATGAATACTCAAAGGTATCATTACTACCTTCTGATATAGCTGTTACTAGGCCGCCAACAAGTGCCCCAGCAATTGCCCCTGCAATCATATCTTCGTGGTTGCCATCTAGCTGATCAACAAGACCAATTGTAGAGCCTGCTGCTATACCCGTTTCAACGTTGGATGATAGCTTAACTGGCTGAACCGATGTCACTTTTGCATAAAAGCGTTTAATCATTACATTTTGGTCGGCTCTATCTACCCCTTGTGTCGCGCAGCCACCTAAAAATAGTAAACCTAGCAGTAATTTATTCATTCTATTGTCATCCCATCAGTATAAAGCTTAAGTTAGATAGTATTTCTAAGGTCAGTTAGAGACTGTTTAAGATGTGTAAAAAACTGTATGTAGCTAAAACGAACAGGCATAAAAAAAACCCCAGACAAAGCTGGGGTTTCTATCAATTCATAAAGCTAACAATTACTGTTGGCGCTGTGCTTCTTTTTGCGCTTTTTTAGCTTCTTTACGCTTACGAAGAACTTCTTGCGCTTCGTTACCGATGTGACCTTCACCACGCGCTTGTGCTAATTCGATTTGCTTTTGACGCTCAGCAAAACGTGCACGTTGCTCTTCTGTTAGGCTGTCGTGACAGTGATGACACGATACACCTTCCATGTATTCTGGCTTTTGCTTTTCTTCTTCAGTGATAGGCATACGACACGCGTGACATTGGTCGTAAGAGCCTTTTTGTAAGTCGTGATTTACCGCAACACGGTTATCAAATACAAAACACTCACCTTCCCACATGGTTTCTTCTTTTGGTACTTCTTCTAAGTACTTAAGAATGCCGCCTTCAAGGTGGAATACTTCGTCAAAGCCTTGCTCTTTCATGTACGCAGTTGATTTTTCACAGCGAATACCACCGGTACAGAACATAGCAACTTTTTTGTGCTTTTCTGGGTCTAGGTTTTCTTTCGCCCACGCTGGGAATTCGCGGAACGTTTTGGTGTTTGGATCAACCGCATTTTGGAAAGTACCGATCTCAATTTCGTAATCGTTACGCGTATCGATAAGAATCACTTCAGGGTCTGAAATTAACGCATTCCATTCAGCTGGTTTTACGTATGTACCCACTACTTCACGTGGGTCGATACCTTCAACACCCATAGTTACGATTTCTTTTTTCAGTTTTACCTTAGTACGGTAGAACGGGCATTCGTCATCGTATGACTCTTTAGTCACGATGTTGTCTAGGTTTGGTTGTGAATCTAACCATGCAAGTAGGTTATCGATACCTTCACGTTTAGCAGAAACAGTACCGTTGATACCTTCAGCCGCAAGTAACAAAGTACCGCGTACTTCATTGTCTTCCATTACTTTAAGTAATGGTTGGCGAATAGCTTCAAAATCTGGAAGGGCTACAAATTTGTAAAGTGCGCAAACAACAAAGTGCTCGCTAGTTACATTGTCTTTATGAACAGCAGTCATGGTTTTACCTTTTGCTTTAAATGCCCATGTGGGGCGTTAACCGAATCGCAAATCCGGCGCATTGAGGGCGCGTATTTTACGCGAATTAGCGATAATTGCAAAAACTGATGCGAAATAGCTGTGTTTTTACTGTCTCCAAGTGAGGCAAGTGCGTTATAATGAACAGGATTTACAAATTTTGCTCATCGGAGATTACGCATTGCATTTTACTGAACTTGGGATTGATACACGCCTCGAAAAACAACTTGCGCATCAAGGCATCACCCAGCCCACTGACATTCAAGCTCACGCGGTACCTACAGCTATCGCAGGCCATGATATTTTTGCACAGTCAAAAACAGGATCGGGCAAAACGCTGGCGTTTTTATTACCTGCTGTACAGCGCGTAATGAAACAAAAAGCACTCAGTAAACGCGACCCTCGCGTTTTAATCGTTGCGCCTACCCGCGAATTAGCAACCCAAGTGTACAGCCAATTAAGGCTATTAATTGCCGGTACAAACATTAGTGCTGTAAAAGTACTGGGTGGTGAAAACTTTAATGACCAAATTAAAGCACTACGCAAAGACCCACATTTTGTAGTAGGTACACCAGGGCGTTTAGCTGACCATTTGAGTCAACGCTCATTACAGCTTTCAGGCTTAGAGCTGTTAATTTTTGATGAAGCTGACCGTATCTTAGATTTAGGCTTTACCGATCAAGTTAAAATGATTAACGAGCTTGCTGATCACCGTTTACGCCAAACGTTATTGTTTTCAGCAACTCTTGACCATGCACAAGTTGATGCCCTATCACGTAACCTTTTACGTTCACCAAAACAAATTCTGTTAAGTGCTTCTAACGAGCAACATAGTGACATTACTCAGCAACTTTATTTAGCTGATCACTTAGATCACAAAGAAGCCCTACTTGAGCACTTTGTAAAACAAGACAATGTTGGCCAATGCATTATTTTCACCGCAACACGTGCCGACACTCAGCGTTTAAGTCAGCTATTAAATGATAAAGGCTTTAAAGCGCAAGCGCTTGCGGGTGACTTAACACAGGCTAAGCGCCTTGAAATTATGGACGCCTTTAGCCGTGAAAACTTTAAAATCTTAATCACCACCGATGTTGCATCGCGTGGTCTTGATTTATTAAGCGTAACCCACGTAATTAACTTCGACCTACCAAAACATGCTGAAGAGTATGTGCACCGTATTGGTCGTACTGGTCGCGCAGGGTTTAAAGGAACTGCTATTTCGTTAGTAGGCCCGAAAGATTGGCCAAGCTACAAAGCAATTAAAGCATTTTTAAATGATGAATTAAGCTTTTTCACCGTTGACGGCCTTGTTGGTAAATTTAAAGGTCTGCGTGAGAAAAAACCAAACACAGTTTGGAAAAAAGCAGAGAAAAAAGTGGCTGCTAAACCTGCAAAACCAAAACGCAAAGCAGCCCCTAAAAAGCCAAAAACCCCTATTCAAGCACCAATTGATGTAGATGGTTTTGCTCCAATGCGCCGTAAGAAAAAGCCAGAACAGGAATAACAATGAGTATTTTAGGAACCACACAAACCCTTTTCGTTAACGAAATGTCTAACGAAGGTGCTTATTTAGATGGCCGTGATTTAGGAGAAGTATTCTTACCAAGCAAAGAAATTGATTACGAATTAGAAGCTGGCGACAGCGTGCAAGTATTCATTTACTTAGATCACGCAGGTCACCCAACTGGCACTACAAAAAAACCTTTAGCTGAAGTAGGCGAATTTGCCCTACTACGTGTTAAAGCAATCAATAGCACCGGTGCGTTTATGGATTGGGGCCTCGAAAAAGACGTACTAGCGCCATACAACGAACAAAAGCCAAAAATGAAAGACGGCTTTTCGTATCTTGTACGCTTATACCTCGATAACGCCAGCAAACGTATTTGTGCATCGAGCAACTTTAATAAGTTTTTATCGAAAGAAGAACCAACTTACTCTGTAATGGAAGAAGTTGACTTAATCGTTGCCGGTAAAACAGACCTAGGCTACAAAGTACTTGTAAACGAAGCTCACATTGGCGTTGTTTATTACAACACGGTATTTAAAAAGCTGTTTGTTGGCCAACGCTTAAAAGGCTTTATTCAAAAAGTACGTGAAGACGGTAAAATCGACGTACTACTTGAAAAGCCAGGCATGGGCAAAGTAAACGACTTAGGCGAAAAAATCTTAGCTAAATTAAAAGCCGAAGGCGGCGTACTTCACTTAGGCGATAAGTCAGACCCAGAAGCAATTAAAAAGACCTTCTCGACCAGTAAAGCAAACTACAAAAAAGCCATTGGCGGTTTGTTTAAGCAAGGTTTGATTGATATTGAAGCGACGTCGATTAGATTGAAATAAGTTGCGAGTTGCGAGTTGCAGGTTGCGAGTTGCGAGTTGCGAGTTGCGAGTTGCGAGTTGCGAGTTGCGAGTTGCGAGTTGCGAGTTGCGAGTTGCGAGTTGC